>JBDSVV010000024.1:0-3207 GCA_039927035.1 Ornithinibacter sp.
GGTTGCGACAGCTGACCACCTTGACCCCGGTGGCGGGACAGCTACCGGACCACACCCCCACGTAGGCGTATCCCCCATGAGCCCAGACATCGGCGTTCCTCCCACCGCCGCCGAGGTTGCTGTGTCCGACAAGCCGGAACCGGTCACGTCGCTGCGGGTGCCTTCCCGCAACCACGTCCCCTCCGTCGAGGTGCCTTGCCGCCAGGCGCGCGTACTACCGGGTGACCGGGCCCGGCCGTCGGTCTCCGGCCTGCACCGGCATCCCCGACACCGACACCGACACCGACACCATGCCTACGAACCCGGCACCAAGGACGCGCAACCTTGGCACGGCCGTCCCTTTCGTCGTCGCTCGCTTTCTGCCTATGCCCCGGACGGTTCGTCCTCAACGGGTCCGAGCAGCGCGCCCAGACCCACCAGATCCGGGTGCGCTCACGGTTCATCGCCAGGGTCCAGCGTGACAGTCCGAGCCACATACGTCGACGACAACACATACGGAACCGAGGGAAACAGCGACCACAGCTTTGCCAGGTCCTCGAGGATCAGCGGGTCTGGTTCCAGACCTACCAACTCATCGGTGTCCGCCAGATCACTTGCCGCGAGGTAGCTGTGGCGGAGCTGCGGTTCCGCGGCCGCCGTCAGCACCTCGGTGAGAAGCGACGCCGCGATGAGAGGACGCGCGTGCAAGGCGGCGATCACCGCGCCGAGCAGTCGTTGCGGCTCCAGCTGGTCCTCGTCGCCGTGGAACGTCAGGAGATAGTGCAGGTCCACTGCGATGCGGGAGCTGGCCGGAGTGCCGTCGGGTCGCGACGGAAGCTCTTGATGGCGCAGCGCCGGGCTGACTGACGCGCAGTGCAGATAGATGTTCGTGCCGGGCGTCGGTCGCGCCACGTCGGGTCGGTCGATCCAGACGTTCGCACCGAGAACCGCTGCGTGGACCACCGGTTCCAGCAGACGTTGGATGGCGGCGGAGACCGTCGCGATGGCGAGAAAGTTACTCATGACGATTCCTTGGGCAGCGCGATCCGGGGTATGCAGAGGCCGATCATCTGCGCCGTCTCCAGCGCGACGGGTCCAGGTGCTCCCCCAGGTAGGCCAGGAGCTGCAGCAACGGATTCCCCGGGTCGTTGTCGCGATGGTCGGTCCAATCCGTGGTCGTGGGTCCCTCGGCCTGCGAGTCGGCACGTTCTTCGGGGAGCTTCGTCCGGACGATCAGATGCTCGGACGTGCGGAGCCGACGCCACCTCACGGCAGCCCACTCATCCGCCAGATGGAACCGCAGTAGGACGTGGGAGCCACGGCGCCCACCAGGCTGGCGTTTCGACCCATCCCCTCAGTGCACATCGGATCCGCCACCTCGGCCGGCCGCGAGTCGACAATGTGCTCCCCCGAAGCGCTCCGCCCGCTCATGAACCGTTCGGCCGAACTGCTCCGACGCGACGTCGTCGGTGAAGCGGTGAGAAAGATTCGACATGCCAAGTCCTCTCCGGCCACGGACTGTGCAGGTCCTTCCCGACGGGAAGAACAAGCTCCCCCACGATCATGACCCCGCCTCGGGCCCAGCGCTAGTGCGGCGGCGACGCGTACCAGAGGTGATGGCCACGGCGGGTCTCGCGTCGCACCTTCTACGAGCAGTTTGCGGACCAGCACGCGTGCTTCGACCCTGAGCTGGATTCGGATCGTCCCCGCCCTCGGAGATCGTGGCAGGGCGCAGGGCGACGCACCATGGCGGCGTACGGCGAGCGGCTCGACGCCATGAACGACCGACCGGAGATCGCTGCCTCAGCGCCGCCCTCCTGTGGGAGGCGCACAAAACCATGCGTCTCGACGGCCTGCGGAGCGCATCGCGACGACCGTGGAAGCCGGGGCGACCTCGCAATGGTCGTCCAGGTAGCAACGCGGATCACGGCCCGGGTCCTCGCGCCTACCCCGCACGAGCAGCACTCCCCGGCCGTGCGAATCTTGGCGATGTGAGAAGCGAGACCCGTACTGCCTACGGCCTGCTGGCGATAGCCATCATCCTGGAGGTCGCCGGCACCTTGTCGTTGCGGCTTTCCGACGGGTTCACCCACGTCGGCTGGACGGCGGTTGCGATCGCCGGCTACGGCACCTCGATCTTCCTCTTCGGTCAGGCGCTGGTGCGCGGCATGAACCTCGGGGTCGGCTACGGGACGCTCACCGGGGTCGGTCTGGCGGCGGCGGCGCTGGCCAGTGCGGTCCTCTTCGCCGAAGGCATCTCGGCGCTCCAGGTGCTGGCCCTGGTCTCCCTACTCGCGGGAGTCGTCCTCCTGCAACCCCGGACGAGCGGTTCGTAGTGGAGTGGTGGTGGCTTCTCGCGGCGGTGCTGTTTCAGTGGGTTCAGGTAGCCGCGATCCGCGCGTCGAACGGCCTCCGGAGTCCCAGCTGGGCGCTGCTGACCTTCGTGGCGATGATCACCTCGGTCGGATGCATCTCCGTGGCCCTGTCCCTGGGTCTGACCCTGGCCCTCGCCTACGGCATCTGGACAGGCGCGGGTGTGTCGCTCGCCGCGATCACCGGTGCCGTCGTCTTCGGCGACACCCTGGACCGAAGACAGACCCTCGGACTCGCCCTGGTCCTCGTGGGGGTCGCCCTGCTGCAGATCGGCCAGGCAGTGTGAGCGGACAGCATGGGTCACTAGCCGGTCGTGACCTCTTGCGGTCGTGGCCTGTGTCCGGACTGTGAAGACCTCCTCGGAGGACACCGCGATACAGTTCCTGCAGCTCTGGCACATCGAGAAGGCCTTCCGGATGTCCAAGCACGATCTGAGGGCCCGACCGATCGATCACCGCACGCGACTCATTCAACGCCCACCTCAGCGTTGTGTTCGCCGCCCTCGCACTCATCAACTCTTAGCCCGGTCGGCTACGCACTAGCTTGATAGAAGTCGGGAAATCTCGTGCAGGTCCCGGACAGGCTCAGGTGGACGGCAACGGATGAGGAACGGTGGGCTGGAGCACTGCCTCAACGAGGGAGTCGTCGCGCAGATGCGTTCCCTGCTGATAGGCGGGGTTACGGACCATCGCCGAGAACGCCCGGCGCGTCGGGTATCTGACCAGCAGCACCGCATCCCACTCCTGCCCCGCCTCAGCCACCAGCGCCTCGTTCCCCTCGCCGTAGTAGAGAATCTCGGCACCCACTTCGGCGGCATAGCGGCCGAACATCGCGAGGTACTCCTGGTAGGACTCG
>JBDSVV010000025.1:0-7401 GCA_039927035.1 Ornithinibacter sp.
GCCGGGCCAGGCTCCTGGCCCGGCGGACGACGGCGGGGTCGAGCTCGAGGACAGGCTGTTTGCGTGGAGACACGACGACAATCTACCAATTCAGACGGAAGCATTTCGGCAACGCACGGGAAGGGCCACAGGATCTCCCGCACCAGCGCCGGCCTCACGACAGGTCGGGTACTGACGTCCGCATGGTCGTGGCATCGTGGGCGCGTGACTCCCGCCCAGCTCCTTCTCCGCTACGGACCAGTACTCGCCAAGCAGCTGCCCAAGCTCGCGTTCCTGCTCACCGACGCCAAGACGCGCGAACGGCTTCTCGGCCTCGCCCAGGACGTCGCGAGCCGCTCCCCCGCGCGCCGGGTCCGCGCCCGCGTCGACGCGACGGCGATCATGGCGGAGTCGTATGCCGCGCAGGCGGAGTCCGACAGCGATCGGGAGATGGCACTCGGGTGGGCCCGCCGAGCCCGTCGGCTCGCGGCCCGGGCCGCTGTGCCGGTCGACGGTCGGGCCCAGACCAAGGCCCACATCGAGGAGATCCGGGTGTCCTTGGTCGAGCTCCAGGGCGAGATCAACACCGCGCTGAGCGATGGGCCAGCCGGCCCGAGCTGACCTGCGGCAGCGCCGCCCCTCGCCGTGACCCGGTCAGGCCCTGTGGAGCACGACGCCGTCACGCACGCTCAGCAGGCACTGCGGGAGAGCGCGCCCCGACCTGACGTCGGGCAGGCCGTGGGAGTCCGTGTCGGGGACATCCCAGGCGGCGAAGGTCGCGGCGGCACCCACGGTGAACACTCCCCCGTCGGCGCGGCGCGCCGCATGCCACCCGCCGCGGGTGTGGGCCTTCACCGCTGGCGCGACCCCGAGTCGCTGGTCGACTTCGTGGTGCTCGACGCAGGAGCGGATCGCCTCCCACGGCGCGAAGGGGGTCACAGGTGAGTCGGACCCCAGGGCCAGCGGGACTCCCGCCACGGTCATCGCGGCGAAGCGGTTCGTGCCCGCCGCGCGCTCGCGACCCATTCGCTCGGCATACATTCCGTGTGGTCCGCCCCAGAACGCGTCGAACGCGGGTTGCACGCTCGCGACCATGCCCAGGCGCGCCATCCGTCGAAGCGCGTCGTCGTCGACCATCTCGGCGTGCTCGAGCCGTGGCCGGCTGGCCTGCACGACCTCCCGGCCCACGAGGTCGGCGGCAGCCTCGTAACCGGCGAGGACGGTGTCCATGCCCGCGTCGCCGATGACGTGGAATCCACTCTGCACGCCCGCGAGGGCACACGCCGCCACGTGGTCACGGATCCCGACCTCGTCGCGGTATGCCGTGCCGGTGCACGCCTCGTCGTCGAGGTAGCCCGCCCGAAGGTGGGCCGTGTGGGAGCCGATCGACCCGTCGATGTTGAGGTCGCCGCCCAGACCCGCGGCGCCGTGCAACGACACGAGTGACAGCGCCTGCTCGGGGTCGGTGACCGCCTCCGCCCAGTAGCCGATCGTCAGCGGCAGGTGCGGCAGGGTGCCGGCATCCAGCACGTCGGCGAAGTCGCCGGCGGAGGTGAGGAGCGGGCCGCCGCACTCGTGGACCGCGACGATCCCGCGGGCCGCGGCGACGCGCAACGCGTCCTCGATGTCCTCACGCCGCTGCGCCGGGCTGCGCGCCGCGTCAAATGCTGCTCGTGCGGCATTCTTGGCGTCGCGGGTCACGAAGCCGTCGCCCATCCACCCGTCGAGGCGATCGGCCCCGGAGATCAGCGCGAGGGCGCTGGAGACGACGGCAGAGTGACCGTCGATGCGCGAGGCGTAGACGACTCCGCCGTAGCTGGCGCGGTCCAGCTCAGCCTTCGTGGGTGCGCGGCCCTCGGCCCAGTCCTGCTCCTGCCAGTTGAGCGCGAACACCGGCCGACCGCCGCCGCGCCGGACGGCATCCTCGACTGCGCGCAGCGCAGCGGCCACGGAGGTGCTTCCGGCCAGGTCGACCCCACGCAGGCCCATCCCTGTGTGCGAGACGTGGGCGTGCGCGTCGACGAAGCCCGGCAGCACCAGTGCCCCACCGAGGTCGACCACCTCGTCGACACCGTCGGCGTGGGCGTGCGCGGCGAGCTCGTCGCCGATCCAGGCGATGTGGGTGTCCTGGACGACGAAGGCGCTCGCGTGCTCGTGCTCGGGGGTGCGCAGCGCCGCACGGCGGTACAAGGTCGTGGCCACGCGCTCACTCTAGGAGCAGCCCACCCCACCCCCGGCGCCTCTCCCCGACTTCGTCTGTCTCGGTGCGGCGACACGCCGGTTGGGATGCGCGATTCCGACGTCTCCACAGACGAAGTGGGGGCAGTATGGACAGCTTTCCTCGATGTCACGGCCCCCCCGTGGGCACGGCCGGTGAGCCCGGAGACCATCACCATCGAGGCGCTGGCCCCGCTGACGTGAGAGCTGTTCGCGGGACTGGCGCAGCGCCCCGACGGCGTGGCAGGCGGCAGCCGGCGCACCTCGTTCCGCCCGAACTGCGCCGAACGGGGGCCAAGCGTGGAGCGCAACCGGGCCCCGAAACGGCGCTGGGCGCACGTGAGTGCGACCCATGCGGCATTGGTCGCAAACGCTGACGAGGTGACGTGGTGCGCATTCGGGACGCCGGGAGGAGCTCCCCCGCATCCACACTGGCAAGCAGGACCACGCCGAGCGTGACATCGAGCCGGAGTGCCGGCTTCGCCCCCCTGGATCCTCGTGGACCGCGGATACCGTCCGGCGTGAACTGTCCGCGACCGCGCTGCGCTACGCCCTGGACCTCATCGTGAAGGAGGCGGTGGTGCCGTGGATGGCTACCTGCACCAGGTGCACGAGAAGGAGATGTCCTCGTGCTTCCTCCTACCACGGCACGCGCAGCCCCAACGAGCATGCCGGCTTCACCGACGTGCGGGGGAAGGGCAGAAGGTGTGGGTGATGGGCCGGACCGTCGACCCCGCCCCTCCCCACTTCGTCTGTGGAGATGCTGGATTGCGGCATGAGAAGCGGCGTGGCGCGACACGTGGACAGACGAAGTCGGGGAGGTGGGGGTCAGCGGAGGCGGTGCTCGACGCCGAGGAGGTCCAGCGTCGCCCGTGCGATCTGGGACTCCTCGTCGGTCGGGACCACCCAAGCCTGGGTACGGCTAACGCTCGTGGACACCCGTCGCTCGGGCGGCCCGCCGGCGTTGGCTCTGGCATCGAGCCCGACCGCGAGGATGCCGAGCCGACCCAGGACCGCGGCCCGAAGGACCGGGCTGTTCTCCCCGATGCCGCCGGTGAAGACGAGGGCATCAACCCGGCCCAGCACCGCGGCATACGCCCCGACGTACTTCACGAGGCGGTGCACCGTGACGTCGAAGGCCAGGGGTGGCCGCCGGGTCGCCGTCACCGCGGCGCTCCGTGAGCTCCCTGAAGTCCGACACCCCGCACAGACCGAGCAACCGGCTCGCCCGGGTGAGCGTTTGGTCGTAGTCCTTGGCCGAGATCCCCGCGACGCGGGAGACGTAACCGCCCAGGGCTGGGTCGACATCCCCGGACCGGGTGCCCATGACCAGCCCCTCCACGGGCGTCAACCCCATCGAGGTGTCGACGCTGCGGCCGCCGCGCACCGCGCATTCGCTCGCGCCGTTGCCGAGGTGGACGATGACCGAGTTGACGTCGACGGTGTGGGCCTCCGGCGGGATGCTCGCGTGGAAGGCGGTGTCGAACACGGCCACCTGTGGCACGTCGGTAAAGGTCTCACGCGAGCGCCGGTTGCCCTCGGTGTTGGCGGGGTTGTGCAGGGGCGCGAGGGCCCTAGGTCCTCCAGTGCCCCGAGCACGTCGTCGTCGACCAGCACGGGCCGGGTGAAGCGCGCGCCGCCGTGGATCCCAGTGCCGCCGAGGCCGCAGCGAAGGCCTCCGTGTGGCCGGGGCAGTCGAGCACCTCGTCGAGGTCGCCACCTCGGCCGCGGTGCTGGTGGCGAGACCGGCCCCCCACTCCCGAGACCGACCCGGCGTCGGTGCTCGTCCCGCTGGAGACGTCGAACACCTCGTACTTCAACGACGAGGAGCCGGCGTTGACGACGAGCACCCTGCCCCCGGCCATCAGTGCCCTGCCTGGATTGCGGTGATGGCCACGGTGTTGACGATGTCGCGCACCAGCGCACCACGGGAGAGGTCGTTGACGGGCCGGTTGAGCCCCTACAGCACCGGCCCGATGGCCCCGGCCGCCGCGCTGCGCTGCACGGCCTTGTAGGTGTTGTTGCCGGTGTTGAGGTCGGGAAAGACGAGCACGGTGGCCCGTCCGGCCACGGGGCTGTCGGAGAGCTTCGCGCGCGCCACCAGCGGGTCGACGGCCGCGTCGTACTGGATGGGCCCTCCACAAGGAGGCCCGGCGACAGTTCCCGCACCAACGCCGTCGCTGCACGGACCTTCTCCACGTCGGCTCCGGAGCCGGATGCACCGATGGAGTAGGACAGCATCGCGACCCGGGGCTCGATCCCGAACTGAGCGGCGGTGGCCGCGGAGGAGATGGCGATGCCGGCACGCTCCTCGGCGCTCGGGTCGGGGTTGACGGCGCAGTCGCCGTAGACGAGCACCCGGTCAGCCAGGCACATGAGGAACACGCTCGACACGACCTTGACTCCCGGCGCGGTCCGCACGACCTCCAGCGCGGGTCGGATCGTGTTCGCGGTCGTCGTGACGCACCCGGAGACCATGCCGTCGGCGAGGCCGGTGTGCACCATCATCGTGCCGAAGTAGGACGGGTCGACCACCCTGTCACGAGCCACGTCCAGGGTGACGCCCTTGTGTGATCGAAGCGCCGCGTAGTCTCGGGAGAATCGTTCTCTCAGCGGGCTGGTCTGGGGGTCGATGACCTCCGTGTCCCGCAGGTCGACACCGAGGCGGGCCGCGGCCCGGTGCACGGTATCGGGGTCCCCGAGCAGGGTGAGCCGGGCGATCCCGCGCGAGAGCACCTGTCCGGCGGCCAGCACGATGCGCTCCTCTCCGCCCTCGGGGAGCACGACCTGGGACACCGCGGCGCGGGCCCGCTGCACCAGCTCGTGCTCGAACATCAGCGGGGTGACGACGCGCTCGCCGTCGCCCTCCTCCCCGACCGTGCCCGCGGCGATCTCGGCGAGGTCGTCCGAGAGGGTGATGGCCGCGGCGACCTTGCGGATGGACTCCCGGGTGATCCGACCCTCCACCTCACCTAGCACCGAGGCCACCTCCATGGTGCCCCCGCCCGTGGAGATGACGGGGAGCTCGAGGTCGAGGCCGTCGATGAGGCGGTCGACCTGGCTGGAGAGGGCGAAGCCACCGTTGAGGACCAGCCCGGAGAGCGAGGGCAGGGTGCGCGAGCGGTGCGCCAGGAGCACCCCGAGGACGACGTCCTCCGGGTCCCCGGGCACGATCACGACGCCGGCCTCGATGAGCCGGTCGAGGACGTGCGGCATGGTCATGGCGGCGACCACGAGCCCGGCGCACTCCCGGTCCAGCAGGTCCGCACTCCCGTGCACGAGCTCCCCGCCGCAGGCCAAGAGGAGATCTCCGACGGTGGGGCGCGTAGCAGCGACGTCTCGGGCAGCACCCGCACGGTCACCCCCGTGAGTCGGCTGTCGGCGGCCGACCGCACGGCACCCACCTCGGGTGCCGGGACCTGATTCAGCACAACCGCGGCGACGCGGGCCTGGTTCGCGCGCGCAGCCCCCATCGAGGGCACCACGGAGGACACCAGGTCGTCGGCCCGTCCAGCGCCCCCGGGGAGGACGAGAACCATGGGCAGGCCGAGGTGCGAGGCGATGGCGGCGTTGGTGGAGAACTCGGTCGGGGCCGGCAACCGGTGAAGTCGGAGCCCACCGCGAGCACGACGTCGTGCCCTGTTGCGACCTCGTGGAAACGCTCGAGGACCCGCTCGACCGAGGATGCCGGGTCGCGGTGTCACTCCTCGTCGGTCACTCCCCAGGCGGCGTCGGCGGCAACGGCTGCGGGGACCTGGTCGAGCAGCACGGCGAGCAGCTCGTCCGTGTCGCCGTCGGCGCGCACGATCGGCCGGAACACCCCGACCCGGCCGTACATACGCGCGAGCTGGTGGGCCAGGCCCACCGCCACCGCCGACTTGCCGGAGCGGGCCTCGGTGCCAGCGACGTAGAGGCCGGGGGTGGGTGTCGTGGCACCAGCCAACCGGGCCGGGCCGGTTCGGGCAAGCGCGCGTGTCAGCCCTCGTCGACCAACCGGCGCTCGAAGAGTGCGCGCACGCCTGGGGTGGCCCGTAACAGGTCGAGTGCGTGCTCGGCGTGCCCGGGCGTGTAACCGTTGCCGACGATCATCCGAACGTCCGCGGCCAGGCCCTCGGCCCCCAGCGCGGCTGCGGCGAAGTTGGTGGCCATCGAGAAGTAGATGATCGTGCCCCGCTGCGCGGTGGCAAGGATCGCGGGCTGCTCACAGCCCGGCACGTCGACGCACACCACCGTGACGTCAGCGGGCCCACCGGCCGCGGCCACGGCCTCGGAGAGCCCCAGGGGTGAGCGCGCATCGGCGAGCACGACCTCGTCGGCCAGGCCACTCCCCCGCAGCAGGGCCGCCTCGGCCTCGACCGGCACCACGCCGATGGTGCGTGCGGCCCCCGCCGCCCGGGCGGCAGCCAGTGAGAGCGAGCCGGACTTCCCGGCCCCGCCCAGAACCGCGACGGTCGGCGCGTGGCCCCGGCCGGCATACTCCTGCACCACCCTGGTGACCAGCGCGGGAGCGCCGCACACGTCCATGACCATGAGGGAGAGCGCGGGGTCGAGGTCCTCGGGCAACGTGGCCGCGATGGAGCGGCCGAACAAGATGGCACTGCCTGTGGCCGGCACATGCTCGGACCGACCATCCCAGCGCTTCAGCCCATCGGTGATGAGGAGCGGCGTCAGCGAGAGCGAGA
This sequence comes from Ornithinibacter sp., assembly GCA_039927035.1. Taxonomy (GTDB): domain Bacteria; phylum Actinomycetota; class Actinomycetes; order Actinomycetales; family Dermatophilaceae; genus Fodinibacter. The sequence continues at coordinate 6,879 of JBDSVV010000025.1, forward strand.
CCAGGGTCGCGACGTGGTCACCGACGTGCAGGCCGAGCGGTGAGTCGGGCCCGACCTCGGCGACCGTGCCGATGAGCATGCCGCCGGAGCCGGTCACCGGGTTCTGCATCTTGCCCCGGGTCGCGACGATGTCGAGCACCTCGGCCCTCAACGCTTCTCCGTCGCCCCCGTGCTTCTCGCTCAGCTGGCGGAAGGAGGCGGCGTCGAGGTTGAGGGTCTGCACGTCGATCCGCACCTCGTCCGGCCACAGCTCGGGTGTGGGGTCCAGCACCGACGCCACCTGCGGCAGGGACTCACCCGCGGACACGACGCGGTGCAGACCGAACGGCGACGACGGAGTGCTGTGCACAAGGATCTCCTCACAATGCGACACACGGCCACAGGATTTGCGGTGAGGATGCCACGGAGGTGCCATCCATCCCGTATCCTGCCATTCATGGAGACGATGATCGACCAGCCCTACGCGTACCTGCGGCGCGAGCTGACCGAGCCGGACTGGACGCGGCTCCCGGGCTACCGGGAT
>JBDSVV010000026.1:0-4502 GCA_039927035.1 Ornithinibacter sp.
GAGCGGTGAGGCGATCGAGGAGGGTGCCCAGGTGAGAGGGTCGGGCGGTGCGGGCCTCCTCGCGCTCGGCGAGCCCGGCGAGCTGGAGGCCCGCGTTGACACCCAGCCAGCGCAACGGTTCCGGTTCCCAGCGCCTGGAGCGGTGACCCACCCAGGGAAGCTCGGTGATGGCGGTGTCCCGGCCCAGCACGAGGTCGGCCAGGGTGCGCCCGGCGAGGTTGGTCGCCGCGACACCGTCACCGACGTATCCGCCGGCCCGCCCGGTGCGGGTGCTCGGGTCGTAGTTCACAGCGGGGTGCCAGTCCCTGGCGATCCCCAGCGGGCCGCCCCACGCGTGGGTGAAGCTCACCCCACCGAGCTGGGGGAGCATCGCGGCCAGGGTCTCCCGCAGGGCCGCGAAGACCCGCTCGTCGTGGTCGAACTCGGGGCGGATGCTCGAACCCCAGTGATAGGGCGCGCCCCGACCCCCGAACGCGATCCGGTCATCGACAGTGCGTTGCCCGTAGATGACGACGTGGCCGTGGTCGGAGAACACCTCCCGGTGCGTCAGGCCCACCCGCGACCACTGCTCCTGAGTGAGGGGCTCGGTCGCGACCATGAGGGAGTAGACCGGTGCGAGGCTCCGCTCGTGTCCCGGCATCCTCGCCGTCCACCCCTCGGTGGCGAGCACCACGTCGTGCGCGGTGATCCGGCGCCCGTCCGGCAGGACGACCACCCCGTCGCCGGCTCGGGCCACGCTGGTGCCCTCGACGATCCGCCCACCGAGGCGGCGCACCGCACCCGCCAAGCCGTCGACGAGGCGCCGCGGGTGCACCCTCGCGCAGTGCGGGGTGAAGGTTGCGCCACGGGTGCCCGGCACGTCAAGGCGCTCTCGGCTCTCGGTCGCGTCGAGCCACACCGTTCCGGTGTCCCAGGAAGCTTCCGTGGCGGCAGCCAGCCGCGCACGGGTCTCCTGTGCCGGGGTGCGGGCGACCAGCAGGGCCCCGCCCTTGGTGAAGCCGCTCCCGAAACCCTCGATGGCGTCGACCCGCCCGACCTCGTCCACGGTGTCGCGCAGCGCGGCCAGCTGGGCCAGGGCCGCGGTGGGACCGTGCTCGGCGGCCATCGTGTCGGGGGAGACGGGCCACAGTGCCGACACCCAGCCGCCGTTGCGCCCGCTCGCGCCGAAGCCGGTGTGCTCCGCCTCCAGGACGAGCACGTCGAGGTCGGGTCGGGCAAGGAGCAGGTAGTAGGCAGTCCACAACCCGGTGAACCCGCCACCGACGATCGCGACGTCCACCTCGTGGGGAAGGTCGAGCACCCCGTCCTCGCCCGAGGGTTCGTGGGGGCCGGCTGACGACGGAGCCGCCGTGGGGTCCGTCCACCACAGCGGCTCCGTGCGGGGCTCGGCCCGGCCCCAGGTCATCTCAGAGGTGGTTCTCGGCCTCGGTCAGCACCGAGCGCAGGCGCCGCTCGATCTCGTCGAACTCGGCTGGGCCCATCGTCAGGGCAGGCGCGAGCTGCACCACCGGGTCTCCGCGGTCGTCGGCGCGGCAGTAGAGACCGGCCTCGAAGAGCGCCTTGGAGAGGAAGCCGCGCAGCAGCCGCTCGGACTCGCCCTCGTCGAAGGTCTCCCGGGTGACCTTGTCCTTGACGAGCTCGATGCCGTAGAAGTAGCCGGCGCCGCGCACGTCACCGACCAGTGGCAGGTCGAGCAGCTTCTCGAGCGTGGACTTGAAGATCGGGGCGTTCTCCTTCACCCGGTCGTTCAGGCCCTCGCGGTCGAAGATGTCCAGGTTGGCCATCGCCGCGGCGCAGGAGACGGGGTGCCCGCCCCAGGTGTAACCGTGCGGGAAGGAGGTCATGCCCTTGCGGTAGGGCTCGAACAGCCGCTCGCTCGCGATCATCACCCCGAGCGGCGCGTAGCCGCTGGTGATGCCCTTGGCGGTGGTGATGATGTCGGGCTGGTAGCCGAAGTCCTGGCACGCGAACATCGACCCGATCCGACCGAACGCGCAGATCGTCTCGTCTGAGACGAGCAGGACGTCGTACTCGTCGCAGATCTCCCGCACGCGCTCGAAGTAGCCGGCCGGCGGCGGGAAGCAGCCACCGGAGTTCTGCACGGGCTCGAGGAAGACGGCCGCGACCGAGTCGGGACCCTCGAACTCGATGGCCTCGGCGATCCGGTCCGCGGCCCAGCGCCCGAAGGCCTTCTCGTCATCGCGCAGGTGCTCCGGCGCGCGGTACATGTTGGTGTTCGGCACCTTGTGGCCGCCGGGCACCAGGGGCTCGAACGGCATCTTGGCGTCGGGGATGCCGGTGATCGACAGGGCGCCCTGCGGCGTGCCGTGATAGGCGATGGAGCGGGAGATCACCTTGTGCTTGGTGGGCTTGCCGGTGAGTTTGAAGTACTGCTTGGCCAGCTTCCATGCGGTCTCGACGGCTTCGCCGCCCCCGGTCGTGAAGAAGACCCGGTTGAGGTCACCCGGGGCATGGTGGGCGAGACGCTCGGCGAGCTCGATGGCGCGCGGGTGGGCGTAGGACCACAGCGGGAAGAACGCCAGCTCCGAGGCCTGCTTGGCCATCGCCTCGGCGATCTCGGTGCGCCCGTGACCGACGTTGTTCACGAACAGGCCGGCCAGGCCGTCGATGTACTCCCTGCCGCGGTCGTCCCAGATCCGCCACCCCTCGCCGCGGGTGATGATCGGCACGGACTGCCCCATCCCCCCCGATGCGGTGTCCTCGAAGACTGAGTGGCGGGTGAAGTGCATCCACAGGTGGTCGCGTGCGGCGTCGCTGTAGAGCGCGCCACCCGGTGTGCGGCGGTCGGAGCCCTGCTCCGTGACCTCGGACGGTGTGATGGTCATCTCGTACCCCAGTTGTAGTGCTGCTTGTTGAGTTTCAGGTAGACAAACGTCTCGGTCGTGGTGACGCCCCGCAAGGGGCGGATGCGCGTGGTGATGAGCTCCAGCAGGTGGTCGTCGTCCTCGCACACGACCTCGGCGAGGATGTCGAAGCTCCCGGCCGTGGTGACGACGTAGTCGACCTCGGGCATCGCCGTGAGGGCTGCGCCGACGTCGAGGAGGTCACCCTCGACCCGGATGCCGATCATCGCCTGCCGTCGGAAGCCCACCTGGAGCGGGTCGGTGACGGCGACGATCTGCATGACCCCGGCCTCCAGCATCCGCTGGACGCGCTGCCGGACGGCGGCCTCGGAGAGCCCGACCGCCTTGGCGATGGCGGCATAGGACTGCCGGCCATCCTCCTGGAGCAGCTCGATGATCCGCTTGGCGACGTCATCGAGCCGGGTCTCCGGAGGGGGCCGCTCGGTCCTGTGGATGCGTGTCACCGCGCCATCGTGTCGCCGATTCGATGGCTGCGCAAGTCCTTGAGTGACGGAATCCGTATCGCTTGGGCCACGAATCCGCATCTTTCGCTTGAAAATCCTCGACGGCCCTAGTGATTTCGCTCTTATCGCGGCTAGAGTTCCGGCACATCCCCGTCCCGTGGACCCCTTTTGGAGTGCCGAGCACATGAGCAGTCCCCGTATCCTGCGCAACTTCGTCAACGGTGAGTACACCGACGCCCGATCCGAGGCACGCACCGACATCGTCAACCCCGCCACCGGTGCGGTCGTGGCCTCCGCCCCGGTCAGCGGCGCGGAAGACGTGGATGCCGCCTACGCCGCGGCGGACACGGCATTCGGGCAGTGGGGTCGTACGACACCGAGCGAGCGCCAGCAGGCGCTGCTCAGGCTCGCCGACGCGATCGAGGACCGCGCTGAGGAGATCATCGCCCTGGAGTCCGAGAACACCGGCAAGATCCGTGCCCTCACCGCGAGCGAGGAGATCCCGCCGATGCTCGACCAGCTCCGGTTCTTCGCCGGGGCCGCGCGCGTGCTCGAGGGCAAGGCCGCCGGTGAGTACCTGGCGGGCCACACCTCGTGGATCCGCCGCGAGCCGATCGGCGTCGTCGGCCAGGTGACCCCGTGGAACTACCCGCTGCTCATGGCGGTGTGGAAGATCGCTCCCGCACTCGCTGCGGGCAACACGGTGGTCCTCAAGCCGAGCGACACCACCCCCGAGACGACGCTGCTGCTCGCCGAGATCGCCTCGGAGTTCCTTCCCTCGGGCACCCTGAACGTCGTCACCGGCGACCGTGACACCGGCCGCGCCCTGGTCGAACACCCCACGCCCGGGCTCGTCGCCATCACCGGCTCGGTGCGTGCCGGTGCGGAGGTCGCCGCCGGTGCGGCGCCCAACGTCAAGCGGGTGCACCTTGAGCTCGGTGGCAAGGCCCCCGTCATCGTCTTCGACGACGCGGACATCGAGGCCGCGGTCGAGGGCATCGCCATCGCGGGCTACTTCAACGCAGGTCAGGACTGCACCGCGGCAACCCGGGTGCTCGCCGCGCCGCACATCCACGACGACTTCGTCGCAGCACTCGCCGAATACGCCAGGAACTCCGCCCCGGTCGGTATGCCGGATGACGAGGACGCGCTGTTCGGTCCGGTCAACAGCGCC
>JBDSVV010000027.1:0-17677 GCA_039927035.1 Ornithinibacter sp.
ACAAGATCCTCGTCAACAGGGCGCGCCGCATCCAGCGCTTCCTGTCGCAGAACACCTACGTGGCCAAGCAGTTCACCGGCCTCGAGGGCTCGACGGTGCCGCTGGCCGACACCATCGAGGCGTTCACCAAGATCTGTGACGGCGACTACGACCACGTCGGTGAGCAGGCCTTCTTCATGTGCGGCGGTCTTGACGACGTCGAGCGCCAGTGGGCCGAGATCCAGAAGAACCTCTGATGGCAAGCCTGCAGGTCGAGCTCGTCGCGGCGGACCGCAAGGTCTGGGAGGGTGAGGCCAGCCAGGTCAGTGCCCGCTCGCTGGAGGGTGACCTGGGCATCCTCCCCGGGCACCAGCCGCTCCTCTGCGTCCTGGGCGAGGGTGAGGTGCGGATCAACACCGGCGGTTCGTGGCAGAAGGCGATCATCGACGGCGGCTTCCTCTCCGTCGACCACGACCGGGTGACCATCGTCGCCGAGTCGGTGGACGCCAGCTCCATGGGTTCCTGAGTCCGGGGGAGGGACTGCTCACATGTCGCCCGTCGTCATCGCTGAGCTGCTCCTCGCCCTGGTCGTCATCGCCATCGTCGGGGTGCTCACCTTCGTGTGGGCACGCCGACGCTTCATCTCCGGCGACGGACGACCGGTGATGCTGTGCGCACGACGCAACGGTCCGGGAGAGCGCTGGCGGCTCGGTCTCGCCAGGCTCGGCTCGCAACGATTCGAGTGGTTCAGCGTCGTGGGGCCCTCGCTGCGCCCGGAGGTGTCCTGGTTGCGCGGTGAGCTCGACTTCGGCAGTGCGCAGCCGCTGGCCGACCCGATCCCGGGGCTCGCCGAGCCCGTCTGCGTCACGGGGGGGGCCGCCGGCACCGTGTGCGAGTTCGCCTTCGCCCCCGCCGCCTACACAGCGGTTCGTGCGTGGCTGGAGTCCAGCCCGCCCGGCTACAACGTCAACGTCGCCTAGCGCGACCGGGGCTTTCTGGCCGGCTTCTCCTCGCGGCCGCCACCGGGCTGCCACAGGACGTCCCCGCCGGCCGAGACGTTGGCGGTTCGTGCCAGCACGAAGAGGAGGTCCGAGAGCCGGTTGAGGTAGGTCGCCGTCGTCGGGCTGACCCCACCCTCACCGCGCGTCGTCCCGGGCTCGGTGCCGTACTCCTCGATCGCACTCCACACCGCGCGCTCGGCGCGCCGCACGATGGTCAGTGCCAGGTGGAGGTGGGCGGAACCAGTAGTGCCACCGGGGAGGATGAATGAGCGGAGCTTCTCCAGCCGCTCGAGGTAGTGGTCGCAGTCCGCCTCCAGCTCGGTGACCCACTCCGCCTTGACGCGCAGCGGGGGGTAGTCATAGGTCTCCTGCAAGGGCGTCGAGAGGTCCGCGCCGATGTCGAAGAGGTCGTTCTGCACCCGGATGAGGACCGTGCGCACGTCCTCGTCGAGCCCGCCGCACGCGATGGCGACGCCCAGGGCGGCATTCGCCTCGTTGGTGTCGGCGTAGGCCACCAGACGGGCGTCGGTCTTGCGGGTGCGGCTCAGGTCGCCCAGTGATGTGGTGCCGTCGTCACCGGTGCGGGTGTAGATACGGGTGAGGTTGACCATGCCCCCAGCGTGGCAGATGGACCGAGACCCTCGGACGGCGCCCGCTCACCAGGGTGTGTGGCCACGGCAGACATGGTCCATTCTTTGCCAAATCCTGACCCGTGGACCGGCGCATTCCGCATCCGCACAGGGTTCAATGGTGCCCACAAGCAGTGATAAGGGGCACCAGTGCTGGATCAGGGGGTTCGCATCGTGACCATTGACGAGCGCGAGGACGAATCGGGGTGCCACGTCACCCTACGGGGTCGACTGGACGTGCGCACGGTGCCAGACCTGCGGCTCACGCTGCACCGGGTGATCGCCGGTGGTTCCTCGCCGCTGCTGCTCGACCTCGCGGAGGCCCAGGTCGGTGACGCCACCGGATTCGGGCTCCTGGTCGAGTCGGTGCGGCGGGCGCGCCGGGCCGGGCGCCGGGTCCGCGTGGTGGCGGCCGACGAGCGCACCCGACGGCTGTTGCGGCGCGGTCGGCTGGGCTCGGTGCTCTCTCTTGCGGAGCCCGAGGGGCAGCGCGCTGCAGCCGAGCTCGTCGTGGTCGCGGGCTGAGCCCACCGGCATCCCGCCCGGCCCTGGCCCCGTGAGGGTGTGGGCACTCTCACCGTGCTGAGCCATTCCGGCTCGGGGCGGGCGCGGCTAGCGTTCCCCGCATGTCGCAGAGCAGTGTCGCCAGGCCGCAGCGAGACCGTCCGTGGGTGATGCGGACGTATGCCGGGCACTCCAGTGCCGCGGCGAGCAACGCCCTCTACCGCCGTAACCTCGCCAAGGGTCAGACGGGGCTGTCGGTGGCCTTCGACCTCCCGACCCAGACCGGCTACGACCCTGATCACGTGCTCGCCCGCGGAGAGGTTGGCAAGGTGGGTGTGCCGATCTCGCACATCGGCGACATGCGGGCGCTCTTCCAGGACATCCCCCTCTCGCGGATGAACACCTCGATGACGATCAATGCCACCGCCATGTGGCTGCTCGCGCTCTACCAGGTGGTGGCGGAGGAGCAGGCTCAGGCGGCGGGGGAGGACCCGGTCGCCTCGGTGCGGGCGCTCGCTGGCACGACCCAGAACGACATCATCAAGGAGTACCTCTCGCGCGGCACCTACGTCTTCGCGCCCGGCCCCTCGCTGCGGCTGATCACCGACATGGTGTCCTACACCGTCGCGGAGATGCCGACGTGGAACCCGACCAACATCTGCAGCTATCACCTCCAGGAGGCGGGGGCGACCCCCGAGCAGGAGATCGCCTATGCGATGAGCACCGCGATCGCCGTGCTGGATGCCGTGCGCGGCTCCGGTCAGGTGCCGGAGGAGCGCTTCGGCGAGGTCGTCGCCAGGATCTCGTTCTTCGTCAACGCCGGGGTGCGCTTCGTGGAGGAGATGTGCAAGATGCGCGCGTTCGTGCAGCTGTGGGACGAGCTGACGCTGGACCGCTACGGGGTGACCGACGCCAAGCAGCGGCGCTTCCGCTATGGGGTGCAGGTCAACTCCCTGGGTCTCACCGAGGCCCAGCCCGAGAACAACGTCCAGCGCATCGTGCTGGAGATGCTCGCGGTCACCCTCTCCAAGGACGCCAGGGCGCGCGCCGTGCAGCTCCCGGCGTGGAACGAGGCCCTCGGCCTGCCGCGTCCGTGGGACCAGCAGTGGTCGCTGCGGATCCAGCAGGTGCTCGCCTTCGAGTCCGACCTCCTGGAGTACGAGGACCTCTTCGCCGGATCGAGCGTGGTCGAGGCGAAGGTGGCCGAGCTCGTGGCCGGGGCACGCGCGGAGATCGCTGGTGTGCAGGAGATGGGCGGAGCGGTGCCTGCGGTCGAGAGCGGCTACATGAAGTCCGAGCTCGTCGCGTCGCACTCGCGGCGGCGTCAGCGGATCGAGGCGGGGGAGGATGTCGTGGTCGGCGTCAACCGTTTCGAGACGACCGAGCCGAACCCGCTCACCGCCGACCTCGACACCGCGATCCAGAGCGTCGACCCCGGTGTGGAGGCAGCGGCATCCGGTGCGGTTCAGCGCTGGCGCGAAGAGCGTGATGCGGACCCCGCACGGTGCGCGCGGGCGGAGTCCGCGCTCGCACGGCTGCGCGCTGACTCGGCGCGCGACACCAACCTCATGGCCGCGACGCTGGAGTGCGCGCGCGCCGAGGTGACGACGGGGGAGTGGGCACAGGCGCTTCGCTCGGTGTTCGGGGAGTTCCGAGCCCCCACCGGGGTCAGCGGGTCCGTCGGTGTCGGCGCGGGGTCCGAGGCCCTCACTGAGGTGCGGGCGCTGGTCTCGGCCACGGCCGCGGAGCTGGGCGAGGGGCTGCGCATCCTCGTGGGGAAACCGGGCCTGGACGGTCACTCCAACGGCGCCGAGCAGATCGCCGTGCGCGCCCGCGATGCCGGTTTCGAGGTCGTCTACCAGGGGATCCGGCTCACACCGCAGCAGATCGTCGCGGCAGCGGTGGCCGAGGACGTGCACCTCGTCGGCATCTCGATCCTCTCCGGCTCGCACATGGAGCTCGTGCCAGAGGTGCTGAAGCGGCTGCGCGACGCAGGCGCCGCCGACGTGCCCGTCGTCGTGGGCGGGATCATCCCCGACGCAGATGCGGCGCGGTTGAAGCAGATGGGTGTGGCTGCCGTGTTCACGCCCAAGGACTTCGGGCTCAACGAGATCATGGCGCGCTTCGTCGACGTCATCCGGGAGTCGCGCGGCCTGGGCGCCGTCACACCCGGTGCTGCCGCCTCCCCGGCGTAACGACCCAGGGCGGCGATCAGCTCGCGGTTGAAGGCCGGGAGGTCGTCGGGGTTGCGGCTCGTGATGAGGTTGTCGTCGACGACGACCTCGCTGTCCTGCCAGGTGGCCCCGGCATGTCCTCAGGTCCGTTCGTAGGCTGGGCCAGGACGTGAGGTTCCGGTTGCGCACCACGCCGGCCTCGATGAGCGACCACGGTGCGTGGCAGATGGCGGCCACTGGCGTGCCCGATTCCACGAACTGGCGGATGAACCCGACGGCATCGGCGTTCGTGCGCAGCGCATCCGGGTTGGCGACGCCGCCGGGGAGCACGAGCGCCTCGTAGTCGGCGAGCTCCGCCTCCGACAGCAGCACCGGGGTTGCTCCGACATCCGTGACGGCCTTCCACGGCTCGGTCAGCTCCACTTGCTCGCTGCCTTCCATGGCGACGAGGAAGGCGACCTTGCGGGCGGTGTCTGCGGGGGTGGGCATGAGAGGTCCTCGCGATCGGACGACGGGGTTCGGCGTCTGCGAGGACGCGATGAGCGGCAGCGGCTCTGGAACCCGGTGCATTCGAGATCATGCGCGCGAGGGTGAACAGGGCACCGTTCGCAACGAAGGTTCCGGCGTAGCCTGTGGAAATGGCGCTGCACTGTCCCGCGACACTGCTGGTCGGCCTGCCGCACGCCGTCAAGCAGCTGCACGACCCGGGCCTCGTGACCGGATACGGCCCGTTCGTCGGTGGAGAGGTCGACGTGGTGGCGGAGATGGAGGCCCTGGCCGACCTGCACCGCGGGGAGCGGGTCGTGGTCCCGGTCGACGAGGTCGCGCTCAGGGAGGTGGTCGAGATGGTCGGTGCTCGACGTGCGGCCGGGGGCCGGGACGTGCTGCACGTCGAGATCGGCGACGACGGATGGGTCCTCGCGCCCGGCCGCACGTGAGGTCGCGGGCGCCCGGACGCGTAGGCGGGCGCGCCTGGTGCACCCTTCAGAAGAGGCGGTGCTCGCTGGTGTCGGTGCCCTTGAGCTCGTCGTAGTCGAGGACGACACACCGGATGCCGCGGTCCTCGGCCAGCGTTCGCGCCTGCGGTTTGATGATCTGGGCAGCAAAGATGCCGGTGACCGGGGCGAGGTGCGGGTCCCGGTTCATCAGCTCGAGGTAGCGGGTGAGCTGCTCGACCCCGTCGATGTCGCCGCGACGCTTGATCTCCACGGCGACCGAGCGACCAGCGGAGTCCTTGCAGAGGATGTCGACGGGCCCGATCGCGGTCATGTACTCGCGCCGACCCAGGGTCCAGCCCTCCCCGAGAGTGGTGATGTGCTCGGCCAGGAGCCTCTGCAGGTGCGCCTCCACGCCGTCCTTGACCAGACCGGGGTCGACCCCCAGCTCATGAGCGGAGTCGTGGTGCACCTCGTGCAGCCGCACCCGCAGGCGGTCCTCGGACTTCGCGTGCTGGACGACCCACACCGAGGTGACCCCTGCGGCGGCCTCGGGCTCATCCGGCTCGACCTCCGCCATGGCGCACGGAGGCGACATCCAGTTCAACGGCTTGTAGGAACCCCCGTCGGAGTGCACGAGCACCGACCCGTCCGCCTTGACGAGGAGGAGCCGGGTGGCCAGGGGCAGGTGAGCACTCAGGCGTCCGTCGTAGTCGACGCTGCACGTCGCAATGACCATCCGCACGAGGAGCCACCCTACCTAAGGACTGCGTGGAACCTGTTGCCGCCCGGGTCGCCCGGGCGCACACTGGGTGAGAGGTGAGGTCGATGTGGGCAGCCCTGCTCCTGGTGTGCTTCCTCGTCGTGCCCGGAATCTGGTTCGTCGCCCAGTGCGAGGCGATCAGGTGGCTCTCCGAGGGCGAGACACCCAGGCTCCTCCGTCCGCTCGCACGCCGGATGGGGGCGGTGCGCCGGGCGTTGGGCTGGGGTCCGCGCGTCGACGAGCCACTCCCCGACATCCTCCTCACCCTGGAGCTGAGGCGTCTCGCTGCCGAGATTCGTCGGGTCGAGGAGGGCACCCAGCCCCATCCTGCGGCCCGTCGCCAGGCGGCACTCGCGGCATACGACCGGGTCCTGCTCGAGCTCTGCGAGACGGCTGACCTCCCCACCGACTGCGGCCTGCCGCCCCTGTCTGCGCGACGCCGCCTCGAGCTCGAGACCGGCTTGGTCTCCTCCGGCGTGGACTGGTGACGCGGGTGGGTCTCTCCCGGGAGTAAGGAGCGTCACGCCCCGAGGGTGTCGTGACCGCAAGCGCCCTCTGCGAGGATCGGCCCATGGCGCGTGACTTCACCAGTGTGGGTGTGATCGGACTCGGGACGATGGGCGCGGGGATCGTGGAGGTCTTCGCCCGCAACGGGATCGACGTCTTCGCCGTCGACGTCGATCCGGCCGGGGTGGCGCACGGCAGGGCGATCCTCACCGGGAGCACCGGTCGCGCGCTCGGCCGGGGCAAGATCACCCAGGAGCAGCACGACGCGATCCACGATCGTGTCACCTACTCCACCGACCTCTCCGACCTCGCAGGCTGCCAGCTCGTCGTGGAGGCCGTGCCCGAGAGCCTGGACCTCAAGCGCGAGCTGCTCGGCCGGGTCGACAAGGTCGTCTCGGCGGAGGCGATCCTCGCGACGAACACCTCCTCGCTGCCGGTCACCGAGATCGCCGTCGCGACCTCGAACCCCAAGCGCGTCGTCGGCATGCACTTCTTCAACCCGGCCCCGGTGCAGCAGTTCGTCGAGGTCATCCGCACGGTCATCACCGCCGACGACGTCTTCGAGGACGTCAAGGCGCTCGCCGAGCGGCTCGGCAAGAAGCCGGTCGTCGTCGGCGACAAGGCCGGGTTCATCGCCAACGCCCTGCTCTTCGGCTACCTCAACCACGCGGTGTCGATGTTCGAGAGCCACTACGCCTCGCGCGAGGACCTCGACGCGGCGATGCGCTTCGGCTGCGGCTACCCGATGGGCCCCTTGCAGCTGCTCGACCTCATCGGCCTCGACACGACCTACGAGATCCTCGACACGATGTACAAGCAGGGCCGCGACCGCCTGCACGCCCCCAGCCCGATCATCAAGCAGATGGTGAGCGCCGGTCTCCTGGGCCGCAAGTCGGGCCGGGGCTTCTACACGTATGCCGCATCGGGTTCCCCCGAGGTCGTCGCCGACGCCCAGACGCCGTCGGCCGGCCCGCCCGCCGGAGTCGAGCTGCGTGAGGTCACGAGCGTCGGCGTGGTCGGCTCGGGCACCATGGCCACCGGGATCATCGAGGTGTTCGCGAAGGCCGGGTATGCAGTGACCTACGTCGCCCGCGGTGAGGACAAGGTCGCCGGGGTGCGGGCCTCGATCGAGCGCAACCTCACCCGGGCCGTCGAGAAGGGCCGGATGACCCCGCAGGACGCGCAGGACCTCCTCGGACGCGTCGCCGGGGCCACCGGGCGCGAGGCGCTCGCCGACGTCGACCTCGTGGTCGAGGCCATCGCCGAGGACCTCGAGGTCAAGCAGGACCTCTTCCGCGACCTGGACCGGATCTGCAAACCGGGGGCGGTGCTCGCCACGACCACCTCGTCGCTGCCGATCATCGACTGCGCGAAGGTCACCTCGCGGCCCCAGGACGTCATCGGGATGCACTTCTTCAACCCCGCGCAGCTCATGAAGCTCGTCGAGGTGGTGCACACCGTCGCCACCGGACCCGACGTCGTCGCCACCGTGCAGGAGCTCTGCGCGAAGGTCGGCAAGGTCGCGGTGACCTGCGGCGACCGGTCGGGGTTCATCGTCAACGCGCTGCTCTTTCCCTACCTCAACGACGCCGTGAAGATGCTCTCGGCGAACTACGCCACGGCCGACGACATCGACACCGCGATGAAGACCGGCTGCGGGCTGCCGATGGGGCCCTTCGAGCTGCTCGACGTCGTGGGCCTCGACGTCTCGCTCGCCATCCAGCGCGAGCTCTACCTGGAGTTCCGCGAGCCGGGCTTCGCTCCCGCTCCCCTGCTGGAGCACCTCGTCACCGCGGGCTACCTCGGACGAAAGACCGGCCGAGGGTTCCGCACCCACGCGTGAGCGGTGGATAGGGTCGCCCGGTGAGCATCCTGACCGGCGCCGATCGTGACACCTCGGCGCGGGGGTGTCCGAGCCTCCCGGCGCGGGCGCGGGTCGTGGTCATCGGTGGGGGTGTCATCGGCACCTCGATCGCCTACCACCTGGCCCATCTCGGGATCACCGACGTGCTCGTGCTCGAACGCGACCGGCTCACCTCGGGCACCACGTGGCACGCCGCCGGGCTGATGACCTGCTTCGGCACCACGAGCGAGACCAGCACCCGGTTGCGCCTGTACTCGCGCGACCTCTACGCCCGGCTCGAGGCCGAGACCGGGATCGCGACCGGCTTCAGGGCGGTCGGGCTCATCGAGGCAGCGGCCGAGCGCGACCGGCTCGAGGAGTACCGGCGGGTCGCGGCGTTCCAGCGCGTCCACGGTCTCGAGGTCGAGGAGATCGGCCCGCGCGAGATGGCGGAGCTCTTCCCCCTGGCGCGCACCGACGACCTCCTCGCCGGCTTCCACGTGCCCGGCGACGGCCGGGTGAACCCCGTCGACCTCACGATGAGCCTCGCCCGTGGCGCACGCAACCTGGGGGCCCGAGTGGTCGAGGGCGTGAGCGTCGAGCAGGTGCTCACCCGCGCCCGCGGCCTGGTCGAGGAGGTCACCGGGGTCCGCACGGACGCCGGTGACGTCGAGTGCGAGCTGGTCGTGAACTGCGCCGGCATGTGGGCCCGCGAGCTCGGCGAGCGCAACGGTGTGGTCGTCCCGAACCAGGCTGCCGAGCACTACTACCTGATCACCGCGCCGATCGACGGGATGAGTCCCGACGCCCCGGTCTTCGAGGACCCTGCGGCCTACGGCTACTACCGCGAGGAGGGCGGCGGCATGATGGTCGGCCTCTTCGAGCCGGAGGCGGCCGCGTGGAAGGTCGACGGCATCCCGCGGGACTTCTCCTTCGGCACGATCGCCCCCGACTGGGACCGGATGAGCCCCTTCGTCGAGCGCGCCATCTCGCGCGTGCCGGTCGTCGAGACCGTCGGCATCCGCACCTTCTTCTGCGGCCCCGAGTCCTTCACCCCCGATCTCGCTCCCGCGGTCGGTGAGGCCCCCGGCATCCACGGCTACTTCGTGTGCGCCGGGCTCAACTCAGTGGGCATCCTCTCCGGCGGTGGGCTCGGCCGGATCGTCGCCCAGTGGATGGCAGATGGCCACCCCGATGTCGACGTGACGGGCTTCGACGTCGCGCGTTTCCGCGACTGGCAGCTGCACCCCCGGCACCGCGCCCAGCGCACTGCAGAGATCCTCGGCACGGTGTATGCCGCGCACACCCCGGGAGTCGAGCTCGTCACTGCGCGAGGAGAGTTCAGGTCGCCCCTGCATGATCGACTCGTCGCCGAGGGTGCCCGGATGCGTGACGTGAGTGGCTGGGAGTCTGCTGCCTGGTATGCCGGGCGCGGTCAGGACGCGACCGCCGAGCCGGGTTGGGGCCACCAGTCGTGGTTCGCCCGATGGGGGGCGGAGCACCGGGCGGTTCGCGAGGCGGTCGGGATCATGGACATGTCGTTCATGGCGAAGTTCGCCGTCCGCGGGCACGATGCCGGCACCGTGCTCGACCGGCTCAGCGCCGGAGCGGTCAACCAGCGGGACGGGGTCATCACCTACACCCAGTGGCTCGACGAGCAGGGCGGCATCCGAGCCGACCTCACCGTGACCCGACTGGCGCCCGACGACTTCCTCGTCGTCGCGTCCGACACCGCACACGGCCCGGCCCTGGCGCTGCTGCGGCGGGGAGTCGGTGACGCCGCGGTCACGGTCGAGGACGTCACCACGGCCCTCGCGCTGATGACCGTGCAGGGACCGAAGTCGCGCGCCACCCTGGCGGCCGCCGCGCCGGGCACCGACTGGTCCACCGAGGCGATCCCGTTCCGCGCCGCGCGCTGGGTCACGATCGGCGGCGTGGAGGTGCTCGCGATCAGGATCACCTACCTCGGCGAGCTCGGCTGGGAGCTCTACGCGCCGGCTCGTCGGGCCAGGGACGTGTGGGACGCGATCCTCGAGGCAGGCGCGGCACACGGCATCCGGCCGGTTGGCCTGCGGGCGCTGTCGAGCCTGCGTCTGGAGAAGGGCTACCGCGACTTCGGCCACGACATCGACAACACCGACGACGTCATCGGCGTCGGCCTGGGATTCGCCGTGGCCTTCGACAAACCGGGGGGCTTCACCGGCCGGGACGCCACGCTCGCGGTGAAGGAGCGCGGCACGCCCCATCACCGACTCGTGCAGGTGCTCCTCACAGACCCCGAACCCCTGCTCTTCCACGCCGAGCCAGTGCTGCGTGACGGGGTCGTGGTGGGGGAGGTGCGTTCGGCGTCCTACGGGTGGACCCTCGGCGGCGCCGTGGGGCTCGCGTTCGTCGGGGGTGAAGGGCCGGTCACCGCGCAGTGGCTCGCCGACGGCACCTGGGAGGTCGACGTGGCAGGTACTCCTCACCCGGCCCGGGTCTCGCTGCGATCCTTCTACGACCCGACGAGCGCCCGCGTCACCGGCTGACGCCCGTGCGGGCCCGACTCGGCAGTTCTGGGACGATGGACCCCATGCCCCGTGCCAACCGTCGCCGCCGAGACCTGGACTCGCGGCCCCTGTCCGGCTCCGGCGAGGTGGACACCCAGACGTATGCCGGACGGCCTTGGCACGTCCGGCGGCTCAGCGGGGCGTCGGCCACGAAGGAGTATCGGTGCCCAGGGTGTCATCAGGGGATCGCGATGGGGACCGCCCACGTGGTCACCTGGCCGGCCGAGGGCGTCGGCGGTATCGAGCAGCGTCGACACTGGCACACTCGGTGCTGGTCGGGGAGGCACGCGACGCCCGGTCGCTGATGCACTCAGTGGGCGCGCTGGCGCGGGACGAGGACCTCCTCGTAGAGCAGGATCAGCCCTGCGGCCACCGGGATGGCGAGCAGGGCGCCGAGCACGCCGAGCAGCGCCCCTCCAGCCAGGGCGGCGACCACCGTCACCGGCCCCGGCACGGAGACGGTGCGCTGCATCACCCGCGGCGCCACCACGTAGTTCTCGAGCTGTTGGTAGATGACGTAGTAGGTGATCGCGATCACCGCGCTGCGCGGATCGTGGAAGAACGCGACGAGGACGACTCCGGCCGCTCCGAGGGTGGCACCGATCATCGGGATGAGACCAAGGAGACCGACGGTCACTGCCAGCACCGCGGCATAGGGGATCCCGAGGATGCTCATCAGCACGTAGGACAGGGCCGCGTTCAGGCTCGCGATCATCACCTGGCCGATGGCGTAGGACCCGACCCTGCGCATGATCTCTTCGGAGAGCGAGATGACCCGCGGGCGACGGGTGGCGGGCACCGCAGCGTAGGCCGCTTGCTTGATCCGCGGGAGGGAGGAGAGGAAGTACAGGGTGAGGACGAGCACCGTGAAGAACTGGAAGACCCCGCTGATCAGGAGCCGACCGGCGCCGAGGATGCCGCCGAGCACACCCTCGATGAACTGCTGGTCCGAGAGTCGGCTCATCGCCTCGGACCGCACCTTGTCGAGGACGTCGTAGTTCTGGTCGATGCGGTTCAACCAGCGACTGTTGAGGACGTCCTGGACGTAGCCGGGTGTCTGGGAGGCCAGCTGCGAGCCCTGGAGGACGACCGGTGGGATGACGAGGGCCCCGATGAGGCCGAAGACGACGAGCAGCCCCAGGAAGACCGTGAGCACCGCGAGCCCGCGGCGCATCCCGCGGGTCACCAGGAGGTCGACGATCGGCCCCAGGGTCAGGGTCAGGAAGAACGCCACGACAAGGATCGTCAGCGTCGTGGTGAGCCGCCCGACCAGCCCCCAGAGACCGATGGCGAGGAGCGCGCCGGTGGCCCCGAAGAAGCCGAGGTAGAAGGGGGAGTGGCGGTTGAGCGGCTTTCCCAGCGTGCCGTAGAGCGGCGGGGTGCCCACGGGGACGCTCCCGGCGCCCTCCCCCGTCGCGGGTCCGGCCGCCGGCGCCCGGGTCGCGCCGTCGTTCTGGGTCACGCCCTCGCTCTCGGTCACGCCGTCGGTAGCCTCGAGGTGAGCGGCCGCGATGCGGTTGCTCTGCTCGAGCGCAGCGACCTGTCGTCGCCGAAAATCCCCCCACCGCTTGAGCGGGGTCCACATGCCCGACAGCCTCACGCCGCACCTCCGCGGATCACCCTAGCGGCGTCGGGTGGCTGCCCCGGCTCAGGCGTCGCGGAACCTGTTGATCGCCGATGCGAAGCGGCTCCGCTTCTCTGGGTCGCTCACGCCCAGGCCCTCCTCGGGAGCGAGCGTGAGCACGCCGACCTTCCCCTGGTGGCGGTTGTGGTGCACGTCCAGCGCAGCCTGGCCGACCTCCTCGAGGCGGTAGGTACGCGACAGGGTCGGGTGGATGAGCCCCCGGTCGATGAGCTCGTTGGCCTCCCACGCCTCGCGGTAGTTCGCGAAGTGGCTCGAGACGATCCGCTTGAGGTTCATCCACAGGTAGCGGTTGTCGTATTCGTGCATGTAGCCCGACGTCGACGCGCACGTGACGATGGTGCCGCCCTTGCGCGCGACGTAGACGCTCGCCCCGAACGTCTCGCGGCCCGGGTGCTCGAAGACGATGTCCACGTCATGGCCACCGGTGAGCTCACGGATCCGCTTGCCGAGCCGCTGCCACTCCTTCGGGTCCTGGGCGGTGCCCTCCTCATTCCAGAACCGGTAGCTCTCGGCGTTGCGGTCGATGATCAGCTCGGCACCCATCGCCCGGCAGATCTGCGCCTTCTCCGGTGAGGAGACGACGCAGATCGGGGTCGCGCCCCCGGCCAGCGCCATCTGGGTCGCGTAGGACCCCAGGCCGCCGGAGGCTCCCCAGATGAGCACCCGGTCGCCGAGCTTCATGTGGGCGCCGTTGCGGGAGATGAGCTGCCGGTATGCCGTGGAGTTCACCAGCCCCGGCGAAGCCGCCTCCTCCCAGGTGAGGTGCGTCGGCTTGGGCATCAGCTGGTTGGCCTTGACGATGGCGAGCTCCGCCAGGCCGCCGAAGTTGGTCTCGAAGCCCCAGATCCGTTGCTGCGGGTCCATCATCGTGTCGTCGTGGCCCGCCGCGTCCTCGAGCTCGACGGAGAGGCAGTGCGCGACGACCTCCGTGCCGGGCTTCCACTTCGTCACTCCCGGGCCCACACGGAGCACGACACCGGCGAGGTCGGAACCGACGACGTGGTAGGGCAGGTCGTGCCGCTTGGCATACTCCGAGGTGCGCCCGTAGCGCTCGAGGAAGCCAAACGTCGAGACCGGCTCGAAGATCGAGGTCCACACGGTGTTGTAGTTGATCGCGCTCGCCATGACGGCGACCAGGGCCTCGCCCGGCGCCAGGTCAGGGACCGGCACGTCGTCGAGGTGGAGGGACCTGCGCGGGTCCTTGTCACGGGTCGCGACGCCGGAGAACATCTCCGCCTCGTCCTTGTGGACGGTGGTCGCCCGGTAGGTCTGCGGGATCGGCAGGCCGGCATACGTCTGAGCCGTGCGGTCCCCGGACAGGATGGCCTCGCGGATCTGCTCCATGGGGTTCGTGCTCCTTCGCGGCGTCGATGTCCCCGGAGAACCTACTGGCCGGTTCGACCGCCTCGATCGGCCTGAGACACCGGTCACGGCGTGATCCGGCTCACCCGCTGCGAGCCAGGTGTCCCACTGCGTCGCGGGCACGTCCTCCTCGGCAAGGACCTCCAGGACGCGGGGCGTCCACCCGGAGCGTGACCTCGCGACCGAGGACCGCACCACCGAGCACGGCTGCCCCGGCACCGAGCACGACGTCACGTCGCGTGACTCCCACCTGCTGATGGTAGGTCCGTCGGCAGCGCCGGGACCGGTGGGTCAGAGTGCGCTCGTGCGCGCTGTCGATACGGTGACGCCATGGCACCGACCCCCATCTCGCGACGCCGGGCCCTGCTCGGTGGGGGTGCGCTGCTCGCGACCGGGGGTGGGATCGGGGGCACGTCGCTGTATCGGAGCCGCCGAGCCGAGGTACCGCTCTACGCTGAGACCGTGGCCTTCGCCGCCCCCGACGTGCGCGAGATCGTCCATGTGGGTCGCGTCGAGGAGGTCGTGCCCGACACCCGGGTCCTCGCGGCACGCCCCCTGAGCGGGATGCTCCTGGAGCAGGAGGCCGCCTGGCTGGAGTCGAGCGCCTCCTGGGTCCGCCGGGCGCAGGACCCGCAGGGGCTGCTGCGCTCGGCCATGCTCGACCTGAGGGCGCTGAGCGTGGGGCTCCCGGTCTCAGTGGCGGGCTGGACGGACCGGTGGCGCTACGCCTGGCCGCGCGACGTCTCCTTCGTCGCAGCCGCCCTCGCGCGCGCCGGGCACCCCGACCACGCCGCGGCACAGCTGGCCTACCTCCAGGGGGTCCAGCGCCCCGACGGGTGGTTCGAGGCCCGGTACGACATCTCCACACACTCCTCGCCCGATGGCCGGGCCGCCCAGCTCGACGGGTGCGGGTGGGTGCTCTGGGGGGCGTTGGAGCTCGCCCGGGCGGCCCCGGACCGGGCGGTGGAGCTGCTCCGCCCGCTGCGGCCGATGTTCGTCCTCGCCTCGCGACGACTCCTCGCGTCGATCGATGCGACGACGTCGCTGCCGATCCCGTCCTCGGACTACTGGGAGCTGGCCGAGGACCGGCTCACCCTGGGCACCGCAGCAGCGGTCCTCACCGGGCTGCGCTGCGCGTCCGAGGTATTGCCGCTCGTCGGGGAAATGGCGCTCGCGGACCGGACCCGTGCCGCGTCGGACACCCTCGGCCGACAGGTCCGTGCGCACTTCGGGCCGTCGGGCTACCCGCGCCTGCTCGGTGGCTCGGCAGCCGACGCTGCGATCACCTTCCTCGTCGCGCCGATCGGCGGGACCGAGCCCGACATGGAGGTGCTCAGTGCCGTCGACCGGGCCCAGACCGCGATGTCCCGACCGGCCGGCGGTGTGGCCCCTGGTGAGTCGTGGAAGGAGGACGGGATCAGCTGGACGCCGGAGACCGCCCTGTTCGCCGCGGCGTGGGCCGCGAACGGCTACCGGACCAAGGCGGAGTCCCTCCTCACCTGGCTCGGCGACCACCGCACCGCGGCGGGGTCCTTCCCCGAGAAGGTGCTCCACGACGGTCGGCCTGCCGCGGTGGCACCGCTCGCGTGGACCGCCTCGCTCGTCGCGATCGCGCTGCACGAGCTGACCCTCCGGTGAGCCCCCCCGGTGTGGCTCGTCGGGCGCTCATGGGGGTGGTCGTCGCGGTGTTCGCAGCCCTCGGGGGCATCGCGCCCGCCAACGCGGCGGGGGCCGGTGACCCTCCGGATGCTGTGGTCCTCGTGGGTGCGCCGGGCCTGTCGTGGACCGACATCGACGCCACGACGACGCCGACCCTGCACGGCCTCGCGGTGGCTGGTGGTGTCGCCTCGCTCACGGTGCGGGCCGTGCGCTCCCGGTCCTGTGCGGTCGACGGGTGGCTCACGCTGTCTGCCGGGCGCAGGGCCGCAGACCTCGTCAGCCCGTGCCGCGAGCCGCAGGTGGTGGGAGCCGATGGCGCCGTGCCGCACTGGGAGGACTACCTCACGGCGGCGGACGCCGACTCCTACGGCGCGGTTCCGGGCACTCTCGGGTCCTCCCTGCTGGATGCCGGCAGCTGCGTGGGGGCCGTTGGACCCGGTGCGGCGATCGGAGCTGCTGACGCGGCCGGCCACGTCGCCAGGTCCTCCGACCTGGCTGGAGCACTGGGGTGTCGCGTCACGCTGGTCGACGGCGGCATCCTGCCCGTGGACCCGGTCGCCCGTACCTCTGCGCTGCGTGCACTCGACGCCACCACTGCCCAGGTTCTGGAGGCTTCCGAGCCGCGCACTCGCGTTGTCGTCGCCGGGGTGGGGGACGGCCTCTCGGCCGTGCGACCCCGAGCGGTCATCATCACCGGTGGGCACTCCGGCTGGCTCACCTCGCCCTCGACCCGCCAGCCCGGCCTGGTCCAGCTCCAGGACCTCACGGCCACCTTGCTCGACTGGGAGGGCGCCCCGGGCTCGGGGCTCACCGGGCGTCCCGTCACGATCATCGCCGACGATGGGTCGGCCAGCGACCGGATCGCGGAACTGCAGGGCTTCGAGGTGCGCTCGGGCACGCTGCGCTCGGTGAGTCCGCAGGTCACCGGCTGGCTCGCAGCGGCATTCGCCGCGTGGTGCCTCGTTGCGGGAGTGGCCCTGTGGCGCCGTGGCGTGATCACCGAGATGGTGACCCTCGTCGGTGTGGCCGTGGCCTCGGTGCCGGTCTCCACCTTCGCGGCGAACCTGGTGCCCTGGTGGCGTGCCCCGGCTCCTGCCTTCGCGTTCGTCGCGGTGCTGGCGGCAGTGGTCGCGGGGGTCACGACCCTCGCTGCGCTCGCGGGCCGTCGGTGGCACCTCGGAGCCCTGGTCGTGCTCTCCCTCGTGACCCTCCTCGTGCTCGGCGGTGACGTGCTGACGGGGTCCGGGCTCCAGCTCGCGTCGGTCTTCGGTCAGAACCCGACGGTCGGGGGGCGCTTCTACGGCGTCGGGAACACGAGCTACGCGCTCTACGGGGTCGCGGTGATGGGTGTCGTGGGCGTGCTCGTGACGACCCGGCCACGTACCCCACGCCGGTCACTGGCCCTGTCCGCGCTGGTGCTCCTCTCGGCCATCGTGATCGAGGGAGCGCCATCGCTCGGGGCCGACTTCGGCGGCCCCCCCGGGCTCCTCCTGGGTGGGCTCGTCGTCCTCGCGGGAGCGTCGGGGGTGCGCCTCACCCCACGCAGGGTGCTCGGCGCCGTCGCGGGGGTGGCGGCGGTGACCACGGTGGTCGCTGTGCTGGACTGGCTCCGCGCGCCGGCCGCGCGCACTCACCTCGGGGAGTTCGTGGAGACGGTCCTGCACGGGGACCTCGGCGACGTCATCGGGCGCAAGGTGGGCCAGAACCTGGCCAACCTCACCTCGCCGCCCCTGCTCACGGTCTCGGTCGCCGCCCTGGCCCTGGCACTCCTCGCCCGGAACACGGGCTGGCGGCCCTCGAGCACCGGGACCTTGGTGCTGCGTGGCTCCGCCGTCCTCGCGGCCGTCGGGTTCGCCGTCAACGACTCAGGGCTGGTGATCCCCGCATACGCGGCACTGATGCTCTTCCCGCTGCTCGCCGCCGACACCGGGGCGCACCACCCTGGACCCTCCGTGGATCGGTAGGGGGTCAGTGCGCGGCGGCTGGTTCGACGAGCTCGACGAGGACGCCACCGGCATCCTTGGGGTGGATGAAGTTGACGCGTGAGTTGCTGGTGCCCCGCTTGGGAGTGTCGTAGAGCAACCGGAGGCCGCGCTGCCGCAGTGTCGCGCAGACCTCGTCGAGGTC
>JBDSVV010000028.1:0-6274 GCA_039927035.1 Ornithinibacter sp.
GTCCATTCCCGAGCGGGTGGAGGCCGTCGAGGTCGATACCGCGCTGGAGATGGAGGCCGCGGTGCGCGCGGCCGCGGCGGACGCGGACGTCGTCGTCATGGCGGCCGCGGTGGCTGACTACCGCCCCGCCGAGATCGCCGCCCACAAGCTGAAGAAGACCCACGGGACCGGGGCGGACGGCTCGGCCGACGAGTCCGCGCCCCTGCTGGCGCTGGTCCGCAACCCCGACATCCTGGCGGGGCTCGTGCAGTCCCGCGGTTCTGGCGGTGGGGTCCCGGTGATCGTCGGTTTCGCGGCCGAAACGGGCGACGACTCGGGCTCGGTGCTCGAGCACGGCCGGGCCAAGCTGGCGCGCAAGGGCTGCGACGTGCTGGTCGTCAACGAGGTCGGGGTGGACACCACCTTCGGTAAGGACGACACCACGGTGCACGTGCTGCGCCGCGGCACCGACGACGTGATCGACATCGGCCCGGCATCCAAGGACGCCGTGGCGGGCGCCATCTGGGACCTGGTCGCCCCCCTCCTGTGAGCACGAACCTCTGCTGAGCTGATGACAGGGCCCTTGAGTGCGAAGGCTGCCGGGAGCCGATCGGCCCACTCGCCCCGACACGTCCCTGTCAGCGGCGGCCTGAGCCAGCCTTCTTCGAGCCCTTCGTCGGCGGCGTCGCGTCTGCGGCCTCAGTCTGCTCACCGCTGAGCTCTTCGGAACTGGCCTGCTCCTGGGCTGCCTCGACTGCCTCGGTGAGGTCGCCACCCTCGCCGCCCTCCTGGCCTGCGTTGTGATGCTCGCCCATGACGGGCGAGGCCTCCGACGGCTCTGCGTCCTGGCCCAGGGTCTGTGCGTCCGGGTCAACCACAGGGGCAGAGCCCTCGTGGTGGGCGATCGCGGTACCACCACCGAGGGTGGCGAGCATGTTGCGGACGTTGCCCAGCTGAGCCGTGATGCTGTCGCGCCGGGCTGTTGCAGCGGCCAGCTCGCGCTCGGAGTCGCGGCGGATCCGCTCGGCCTGCTGCCTGGCCGCATTCACGATGCCCGCTGCCTCGGTCCTGGCTGCCTCGAGCTGGCCGGCCGCGTCGGCCGCCGCGACCCTGCGGTCCTCCTCGGACTCGCGCGCCAGCAGGTCGGCCCGCTCCTGCACGGCTGCCAGTGCCTGGTCCTGGTTGGACATCTGCGCGGTGAACTCCGCTGAGGACTGCTCCCGGCGGTCGCCGAGAGTCATTTCGAAGTCGGATGCCGCGGCTGCGGCGTTGGCCTGCTGCTTCTCGAAGTAGGCCTCGGCCTCCTCACGCCGGGCGGCGGCCTCACGGGCGGCGTCGTCGATGATCGAGTCGGCCTCGGCCTTGGCGCGAGAGACCGCCTCCGCCGCGTCGACGTCGGCGGAGGACCGCACCTCCTGGGCGTACGCGTCCGCGGCGGACCGGATGCCGGCTGCCTCCTCATCCATGGCCAACCGCCGCACCTGCGCGCCCTCGGTCGCGTCCCCCCGGATCTGGGCGGCTTCCTCGTCGGCCAGGGCGAGCATCGACCCGATCCGCTCGCCGAGGTCCACGAACGTCGGGTGGGCGACTCGCGAGGCGCGCTCCTCGAGACCAGCGACGACCCGCTGCTGGTCCTCGACCTGGGTGAGCAGGTCGTCGTGCGCCTGGCGGGCCTTGGTGAGCTCCACCGAGCGCTCGGCGCCCTCCTGGTGGGCGACCTCGATCGCCCGGTGGAGGTCGGCGAGGTGGCGGTCGACCTGGTCGGGGTCGTAGCCGCGGAAGACGGTGGGGAACTCCGGCTGGTTCATCTGGACTCCTGGTCAGGGGTGGTGTGGTCGATGGTCTCGGGGACGGCGAGGGCGTCGATGACCCCGCTGAGCCGCCTGAGCTGCTCGGTGATCGCGTCGCGGCGGGCCGCCAAGGTGTGGACCTCGGCCCTGGCGCGCTCCACGGCGGCCTGGGCCTCGGCCCGCACGGTGTCGGCACGCTCGCGCGCCTCCGCGGACGCCTTCATGATCTCAGCCCGGGCGGCTCGGTGCTGCTCGTGGGCCTCGCGCTGCATCCGCTCGACGTCTTCGGCGGCGCGCTGGCGCACGGTTCGGGCGCCTTGCTCCGCCTCGTCCAGGCGCCGCTGGGCGCGCTCTCGCAGCTCATCCTCGCGGGCAGCCGCCTGGTCCAGGAGACGCGAGGCCTCACGCTCGGTCGCTTCGCGGGTGCGGGCGGCGTCGGCGGCGGCCTCGGCGAGCACCGACTCGGCCTGGGCTTGCAGTCGGGCCGAAGCTGACTCGGCCTCCGCCAGCCGGTCGCGGCTCTTGGCGCTCGCACTGCCGAGGAGCGTCTGCACCCGGTGCCGATGTGATCGTGAACGTTCACCGAGGTCCTGGTGGTGGGCCCGTGCCCGCGCAGAGGTCTCGGCCTCGGTGCGGGTCAGGATCTCGCGCACCGTGCCCTGTGCCCACGCCAGGTGGGCATCGGCTGCTCCGAGCCGGTCGCTGGCCTCGGCCTCGGAATCGGTGACCATCTGCTCGGCCGTGTCCCGGGCCTGCGTGAGGATGCCGTCGCCCCTGGTCCGCGTGTCCTCCTCAGTGGTAGCCAGGTCGGCGAGACGAGCGGCGACCTCCCTCTGCGCGGCGCAGCGCAGACCGGTCACCTCGTGCTCGGCTTCGCGGTGCAGGCCGTCCAGCTCCGCGCGGGTCGATGCGCGCAGCGCCTCCAGCTCGGCGCTGTGGGTGTCGTGTTCGAGGGCCCAGCGCGCCTGGTGCCCCCGTTCCTCCTCGGCGAGTCGGGCGATGGTCTCCTCGTGGGTGTCCCGAGAGCGCGCGAGGAGTGACTCGGCGCTTGCCCGGGCCTGCTGCAGGGTGGCTCGCGCCTCCTCCTCGGCGATGGCGATCGCCTCGTCGCTGGCCTTGGTGGCTCGCGACCGCAGCAGGGCGGCCTGGTCGGCCGCGTCGGCGAGCATGATCTCGACCTCGGAGCGGGTGTCGGCCAGCGCCCGCTCGGAGTCCTCACGGGCGGAGGCGACCTTCGCCGCGAGCCCCGCCAACTCGTGGCTGGCGGCCGCGATCTCGCCCCGGAGGCGGCCGGCCTCCTCGCGTGCAGCAGCAGCCTCCTGCCCCGCGTCCGCTCGAAGCTCGTCAGCGAGGCGCTGCGCACGGGTCAGCAACGACAGTGCCTCGTCGGCGGGGCCCGCGGGTGTCCCGGGGGTCGCGTCGAGCGTCGGCTCGGCACTCAGTGACTGCTCGGACACGTCGTCATGATGACAGACCAAGGTGAGTGCCGGTCAGCGCGCGGTGGGCCACGGGGCAGCAGGTAGATTGTCCGGAGTCTGCAGCGGCTCCTTGCCGTGTCGTCCACCACCGAAGGAGCGCACGCGGTGTCAGCACGCCTGTTCACGTCCGAGTCCGTCACCGAGGGCCACCCCGACAAGATCTGTGACCAGATCTCGGACTCGATCCTGGACGCGATGCTCGCGCAGGACCCGCACAGCCGGGTCGCGGTCGAGACCATGGTGACGACCGGGCTGGTGCACGTCGCCGGAGAGGTGACCACCGAGGCCTATGTCGAGATCCCGAAGATCGTGCGCGACACCGTGCTCAAGATCGGCTACGACAGCTCGACCAAGGGCTTCGACGGCGCATCGTGCGGGGTCGAGGTCTCCATCGGCCAGCAGAGCCCAGACATCGCGCAGGGCGTGGACACGGCATTCGAGAGCCGCACGGGTGGCGTGGACCCGCTGGACAAGCAGGGTGCCGGTGACCAGGGCCTGATGTTCGGCTACGCCTGCGATGACACTCCCGAGCTGATGCCGCTGCCGATCTTCCTCGCGCACCGTCTCGCGGAGCAGCTCACCGCCGTCCGCAAGAACGGCGAGCTCTCCTACCTGCGCCCCGACGGCAAGACCCAGGTCACGATCGCCTACGAGGGTGACCGCGCGGTGTCCCTGGACGCCGTCGTCGTCTCGAGCCAGCACGCCGAGGACATCAGCCTCGAGGGCATGCTCGAGCCCGATGTCCGCAGCCAGGTCATCGACCCGGTCCTGGCCCAGCTCGCCGACCACGGCACCGACCTGCGCACCGGGGACTACCGCGCCTACATCAACCCCACCGGGAAGTTCGTCATCGGGGGCCCGATGGGCGATGCGGGGCTCACCGGCCGCAAGATCATCGTCGACACCTACGGCGGGATGGCGCGCCACGGTGGCGGCGCGTTCTCGGGGAAGGACCCGAGCAAGGTCGACCGCTCGGCGGCCTACGCCACCCGTTGGGTCGCCAAGAACGTCGTCGCAGCAGGACTGGCTCGACGCTGTGAGGTCCAGGTCGCCTACGCCATCGGCAAGGCCCAGCCCGTCGGGCTCTACGTCGAGACCTTCGGCACCGAGAGCGTTGCGGCGGAGAAGATCCAGGCCGCGATCCTCGCGGTCTTCGACCTTCGCCCGGGTGCCATCCTCGACGCGCTCGACCTGCTGCGCCCGATCTACAAGCCCACCGCGGCCTACGGCCACTTCGGCCGCAGGGTCGCCGAGGGCGTCGAGAACGCCTTCACCTGGGAGCGCACCGACCGGGTCGAGGCGCTGCAACGGGCAGTGCGAGGCTGACCGTCGCCGGGCTCCGCTAGTTTCGGCCCATGAGCCAGGGGGAGCAGGCGACGCCGGGCGGCGGGCAGTTCGACCTCGTCGTGCCCCGGACGCCCGCGAGGAGGCGGCTGTCCTCGGACGACCCGACGACCCAGGACCTCCCGGTGGCACTGGTGCAGGTCGACACGGGCCTGGCCCACCTCGACCGGCCGTTCGAGTACTCCGTGCCGGATTCCGCGGCGGCGATCGCACTCCCCGGGGTGCGGGTGAAGGTCCGCTTCGCCGGTCGCGACCGCGACGGCTTCGTCCTGGAGCGGAGCGCGGCCGCCGAGCACGAGGGCACCCTGGCGCCGCTGCGCCGGGTCGTGTCGGCCGAGCCGGTCCTGGACCCCGAGGTGCTGGCGGCCGCCCGCGTGGTGGCGAGCCGGTATGCCGGCACGCTCGGTGACGTGCTCCGGCTGGCAGTGCCCCCGCGGCACGCCACCGCGGAGAAGGCACTGGCGATCGAGCCGCCGGAGCAGCCCGACCTGCCCGACGGTGCGGGCACCTCCTGGGACCGGTATGCCGCGGGGTCGGCGTTCCTCACCCGGGTCGCCGCCGGCGGGGCGCCGGGGGCGTCGGTCCTGGCCCTTCCGTCCGTGGACCCGGGGGGCGACTGGCCGGCGCTCCTCGCCGACGCGGCGAGGGCAGCCCTCGAGGGGGGTCGCGGCAGCGTGGTGGTGGTGCCCGACCACCGCGACGTGGCGCGCGTGGACGCAGCTCTCCTGGCGGCGCTCGGGCCGGGGAGGCACACCCGCCTGACCGCCGACCAGGGGCCGCAGGCGCGCTACACGGCATACCTGAAGGTCTTGCGGGGGCACGTCAACGTGGTGGTGGGCACGCGCGGGGCGGCGTTCGCGCCGGTGCACGACCTGGGTCTGGTCGCGTGGTGGGACGACGGCGACGACCTGCACGAGGAGCCGCGAGCCCCGTACCCGCACGTGCGGGAGGTGCTGCTGGCCCGGGCCTCGCGCACCGCCGCCGCGGTGGTGTCCGCCGGTTTCGCGAGGACTGCTGCGGTGGCCGACCTCGTGGGTCGGGGTGTGCTCACTCCCGTGGAGGCGCCGCGCGCTGCGGTCCGGGCGGCGGTGCCCTCGGTGCAGGTCGCGGGGGAAGGGCGCGACGCGGAGCAGGACCCGGCGGCAGGGGCCGCTCACCTGCCGACGCTGGCGTGGCGCACGGCGAAGGAGGGGCTCACCCGCGGGCCGGTGCTGGTGCAGGTGCCGCGGCGCGGCTACCTGCCCTCGTTGTCCTGCCAGGACTGTCGACGACAGGCGCGGTGCCGGGCCTGCGCCGGCCCGCTCGGCCTGACCGGTCCCTCGACCCCTCCGGCGTGCCGCTGGTGCGGACGGGTCGAGACCTCCTTCGCGTGTCCGGCCTGCGAGGGCACCCGGCTGCGGTCCTCGGTCGTCGGCGCTCGTCGCACGGCAGAGGAGCTCGGACGCGCCTTCCCCGGGGTGCCGGTGGAGCGATCAGGTGCCGGCACGGTCCTCGACCGTGTCGGGGGCGGTCCGCGTCTCGTGGTCTCCACCCCAGGTGCCGAGCCGGTCGCTGATGGCGGCTACGCGGTGGCGCTCCTCCTCGACGCGTGGGCGCTGCTCGACCGGCCGACCCTGCCCGCGGCCGAGGAGTCGCTGCGACGGTGGCTCGGCGCCGCCGCGTTGGTCGTGCCGGGCTCCGAGG
>JBDSVV010000029.1:0-7074 GCA_039927035.1 Ornithinibacter sp.
CCTGCCTCGCGTATTTCGTCACAACGATTGACCCCGAGGCCGGAGTGCATGAGGTGTGTCGGCCATGGCATCAACATTTCTCGGGGGAGGTACGTTGCCCGGTTTCGTGCAGCTCGACGCGTCGCGGCGAAAGTCGGTTGGCCACGGCGGGCGTTTCGTCGCCGTTAGGGGGCAAGGAAGGGGGCGGTGCCCATGAAGTCAACCGGCCGTCGCTTTGAGTCCCTGGCCGATGCCGCCGAGCGCACCGGGGTGAGCACGCGCACGCTGCGCCGACGAATCGCCGCGGGTGCGCTGACCGCCTATCGGCTCGGGCCGCGTCTGTTGCGCGTCGACCCTGACGACGTCGATCGGCTGCTCGTGCGCGTCAGAGCGGCGGAGCGGTGAGCGCGCCCCGGGGAGGCGGCGGGCCTCGACCCGGGGCGCTGGCCCACACGCCCGGGGGGCGGGCACATGGGCTTGGCGTCGAGTCAAGCCACGCTGCCCCGTGTGCGACCCCACACCCCACGAACCGCCCCGACCCTGGCGCGAGGGTAGGACGGTTCGTGTGAGGCCGTCAGGGGGCGCTGGAGGTGCCGCCTCCACGGCATCCCAGGCCGCGACGATGGCCGCCGCGTAGGTGCGCGCCTCCGGCTGGTGCATCCACTCGAAGTCCGGTGGCCGGAACATCACGCGCCCTGGCAGTCCTCGCACGGGCCGTCGACCTCGACACTGAGGCCGTCCCGCTCGAGGGCGAGCTTTTGGAAGCCGTCTGATCCGTCAGTGTCCGGCGTGTGCGCGTGACACCAGCTCGGGCAGGCGGTGGCCGTCAGGGTTTCGGTGATGGCGCTCATCGTGTGCTCTTCCGGTTGGGTGGCGTGTCCTGCCAAGGGCCGACAGGCACCAGTCCCGCCCGCGCGGGTCAGAGTTGTGGCGAACCCCCCCAAAGGCCGCCCCAGCCGTTCGCTCCCAGCCACGACCCTTGGCCCGCCCCCGTGAGGAGCGAGCTGGGAAGTCGACCCACAACCGACCCGGCCGAGTCGTGTCGTGGGCGCCTCTAGGCGGTTCAAGAGGCGGGGGGCAATCACCGCGCGCGTCGTCTGTTTTGGTGACCCGGCTAGGGCGCTGTCCGACGCCGGGGGGTGCTCTCCGGTGTCAGTGGGAGGCATCACCACCAAAACGCCACACGAGCACGGCGATTCCGAGCATGAGCGAGATCACGACCCCAGGGCAAGGACTGCCACTGCCACGAGGGTCTCTAGGGGGACTCACAACGCACCGCGCCGGGACTGTGCCGCGTTGGCGGGGGTCGGTAGGATGTTTCTCACGTCGAACCCTTCGTGGTTCTTCGTCTGGCCCCCGGACGCGCAAACGTCGCGGGGGCCGCTCTATGGTCGCAGCGGGCGACGTTCTCGCACGGTTGTTGCACGAAAAAACCCGCTGACTGCGTTTTCGCAGGTCAGCGGGCTAACGACTGGCTCCCCGGGTAGGAATCGAACCTACGTCGCTTGTCCTGATTCAAAGTCAGGCGGGCCCTGCCAGCAGACCAACCGGGGACCGCCACCCACGGCGAGCAGGCGGCATACCGCACGAGGGTAGTCGACCCGAGGCCTGCCAGGCCTCCCACGCCGTCCAACCGGGCCCCGGCGGGACGGGGGAAGGCCGAGCACGGGCAGACTGGCAGAGTGAGCGATGAATCGGACGTCAAAAAGGCCAGGGCCGCAAGGTCGCGGATGACGGGCCGCGAGCGGCGCGAGCAGCTCATCGGGATCGGGCGCAAGCACTTCGCGGAGCGCGGGTTCGAGGGGGCGACGGTCGAGGAGATCGCGGCGTCTGCCGGCGTCTCCAAACCGGTCGTGTACGAGCACTTCGGCGGGAAGGAGGGCCTGTATGCCGTGGTCGTCGACCGCGAGATCGAGGCGCTCCTCGCCGGGGTCCAGGGCGCGCTCGCGTCCGGCGGCGGCTCGCGCGAGCTCGTCGAGCGAGCCGCCATGGCGCTGCTCGACTACGTCGAGACCTCGACCGACGGGTTCCGGATCCTCGTGCGGGACAGCCCGGCCGGGCAGGCGACGGGCTCCTTCGCGAGCCTGATGTCAGACATCGCCAGTCAGGTCGAGCACATCCTCGTGGCCGCCTTCAAGCGCCACAAGCTCGACCCGAAGGCTGCGCCGATGTATGCGCAGATGCTCGTCGGCATGATCGCGCTCACCGGCCAGTGGTGGTTGGACTCACGCAAGTTCAAGAAGCACGAGGTCGCGGCCCATGTCGTCAACCTCGCGTGGAACGGCCTGAGCGGCCTCGAGGCCAAGCCGACGCTGACGGCCGACGACTCCTGACCTGCGGCCACCCGTGACGCCCTGACCTGCGTGGCCCCGTCGCCCCGGGATCACCCCTGCGCGCCCACGGCCTCCTTGCGGGCGACAGCGAAGACCCTACGGAAAGGGAACAGCACCCCACCCGGAGTGCGGGGGTACGCCTCGGCCAGCGCAGCGGCATACGGCTGCAGGAAGGCGGTGCGCTCGTCCTCGTCCTGAAGGATGTCCAGCACCGGACGCAGGCCGGTCGCGGTCACCCACTCCAGCACCGGGTCATCTCCCTCGCCGCTCTCCTGGAGGACGTGGAGGTAGGTGGTCTCCCACGCGTCGACCGCACAGCCGAGGCGGCTGAGGTAGCGCAGGTAGGTGGACGGTTCGCCCACGGCGGGGAGGTCCAGGGCGGCAGTGAGCTCGCCGGAGCGCTCATGCCCTTCAGCGGTCTCGCGCATCAGGGCATGGCTCGGGGCGTCGAAGTTGCCCGGGACCTGGATGGCCAGCCACCCGTCCGCTGCGAGCGCGCCCACCCAGGCATCGATGAGCTCGAGGTGGCCGGGGACCCACTGGAGCGTGGAGTTGGTGACGATGACGTCGGGGGCCTGGCCGAGGGAGACGGGGTCCCACTCCCGCAGGTCGGCCTGCACCCACTCGACGCGCCCATCGGTATCGAGCACCCGGGCGGCCTCCAGCATCGACTCCGACGCGTCGACACCGACGACCCGCGCCGCGGGCCACAGCTGCGCCAGGCTCAAGGTGGCGGGGCCGTGACCGCAGCCGAGGTCCACGACCAGTGCGGGGTCATTTGCGTGCACCTGGGCCACGAGGTCGCCGAACGGGCGGCTGCGCTCGCCGGAGAACCGCGCGTATGCCGTGGGGTTCCAGCTGTCGTGCTCCCTCATGGACATCTCCTGGCTGTCGGGCGACCCGGGGAGGCCCCCGATCGCAATCATCACAGCACCGGCCGAGGGCCATCTGTCTCGATGTCAAGAAACTTGACGTCGGAGTACAGTCGCCCGCATGCCCGCTGACGATGTCGACCGTATCGTCTCCGCGTGGCGCAGGGAGCGACCAGACCTGGACGTCACTCCCCTCGAGGTGCTCTCGCGGGTGTCGCGGCTCGCCCGCCGGCTCGATCTCGCACGGGGCGCGGCCTTCGCTGTGCACTCCCTCGACGGGTGGGAGTTCGACGTCCTGTCGGCGCTGCGTCGGGCCGGGGCCCCCTACGAGCTGAGCCCGGGACAGCTCGTCACGCAGACCCTGGTGACGAGCGGAACCATGACCAACCGGGTCGACCGGCTGGCTGCCCGAGGGCTGGTGGGCCGACACCCGGATCCCGAGGACCGGCGCGGCGTCCTGGTCCGGCTGACGCCCGGCGGGATGACCGTCGTCGACTCCGCGATGTCCGACCTGCTCGCGCTGGAGCACGAGCTGCTGGCAGACCTAAACCCAGTGGAGCGGGAGCGGCTCGCCGCCCAGCTGCGCGCACTGCTCCAGCCCTTCGAGGCGGGGTCCTGAGTCCGAATGGCTCGGTGAGACCCGGCCTCACGACAACGCCACCCGGCGTCGTCCCCATCGGGGTCCCAACGCGGGACGGGGAGGTCAACAGGTCTGCCGCCAGCGCCCGATCACCCCACGATCTCGGCGGCCTCCAGCCAGTCCAGCTCCAGCACCTCACGCTCGTCGACGATCTCGCGCAGCTCACGGTTGAGCGCCAGAACCCGTTCGTGGTCGGTGGCGGCCCCTGCCATGTCGGTGTGCACGCGGTCCTCGCGCGTCGCCAACCGCGCCAGCTGCTTCTCCACGCGGGCCATCGTCTTGCGAGCATCGCGCGCCACCGACGGGGAGACCCCCTCGGCAGCGGCGCCCGTCGCCGCCGAGCCCGAGGCCGGCCCATTGGCGCTGCCACCCGGACCGCCGCGCCCCGCCGGGGAAGCAGCCCTGAGCTCGAGGTACTGCTCGACCCCCCCGGGCAGGTCCCGCACCGCGCCGTCGCCCAGGAGCGCGACCTGACGGTCACACACCCGCTCCAGCAGGTAGCGGTCGTGGGAGACGACGAGCAGGGTTCCGGGCCAACCATCGAGGAGGTCCTCGAGGGAGGTGAGCGTGTCGATGTCGAGGTCGTTGGTGGGCTCGTCGAGGAGCAGCACGTTGGGCTCGTCCATGAGCAGGCGGGTCAGCTGCAGCCGACGCCGCTCACCACCGGAAAGGTCGCCCACCCTGGTCTGCTGGCGGGCACCGGTGAAGCCCAGCCGCTTGGCGAGCTGGCTGGCGCTCAGCTCCTTCTTCCCGAGCCGCACGACCGTGCGCACGTCCTCGACCGCCTCGATGACCCGGCGGTCGACCCACTTCTCCAGCTCGCGCACCTCCTGGGAGAGGAACGCGAGCTTCACGGTGATTCCCTGCTTGCGCTTGCCGGACGCCAGGGGCACCTCACCGGCGACCGCGCGCAGGAGCGTGGACTTGCCGGCGCCGTTGACCCCGACGATCCCGACCCGGTCACCCGGCGCCAGGCGCCAGGTGATCCGCTCGAGCAGCACCCGGTCGCCGAGGGTGACGGTCACGTCGAGGAGGTCCACGACGTCCTTGCCGAGCCGGCTGGTGGCGAACCCGACGAGCTCGACGTCATCGCGGGCCGGTGGCTCGTCCGAGATCAGCGCGTTGGCCGCGTCGATGCGGAACTTGGGCTTGCTCGTGCGCGCCGGCGGGCCCCGCCGCAGCCACGCGAGCTCCTTGCGGAGCAGGTTGTCGCGTCGCTCGGAGAGGACGCCGGCCATCCGTTCGCGCTCGGCCCGGGCCAGCACGTATGCCGCGTAGCCGCCTTCGTAGGCGTGGACGCTCCCGCTGTCGACCTCCCACGTCGTGGTGGCCATCGCATCGAGGAACCAGCGGTCGTGGGTGATCGCGACCACCGCGTTGGAGGGAGTGCAGTGCCGGGCGACGAGGTGCTTCGCGAGCCAGTCCACCCCCTCGACGTCAAGGTGGTTGGTCGGCTCGTCGAGCAGCAGCAGGTCCGGGCCGGCGACCAGCAGGGCCGCGAGCGCGACCCGGCGTCGCTCGCCTCCCGAGAGCGGCCCGACCAGCGCGGACATGCCACCCACCGCGGACGCGTCAGACCCGCCCAGCAGCCCCTCGAGCACCGACCGGATCCGCGCGTCAGAGGCCCAGACGTGCTCTGCCAGGTCGCCGAGCACGACGTGACCCACCGTGGCAGCGGGATCCAGGGTGTCGTCCTGGGTCAGGACCCCGATGGTCAACCCACCCGTGCGGGCCACCCGGCCCGAGTCAACCTCGCGGGACCCCTCGAGCACTCGCAGCAGGGTCGTCTTGCCGCCACCGTTGCGTCCGACGACCCCGATGCGGTCACCGCCCGCCACGCCGAGGGAGAGGGCGTCGAGCACCTGCGCGGTGCCGAGGGCCAGCGACGCGGCCTCGACCGAGATGAGGTTGACCACTAGTCGATCCGGCGGTGGATCACGTGGGCACCGTGCACCGGGCCGCTGGCGCGGCGGACGTCGCGCACGACACCGCTCGCGGTGAGGGCGACCGCCAGGTCGATGCCCGACTCGTTGCCCTCCACGAGGAAGGCCACCGTTGGTCCCGAGCCCGACACGATCCCGGCCAGCGCGCCGTACTCCATCCCGGAGGACAGCACGTCCCGCAGGTCGGGTCGCAGGGACAGGGCGGCATCCTGCAGGTCGTTGGAGAGCTGCGGACCTAGCTCGCGCGGGTCCCCCGTGCGCAGTGCGCTCATCAGTGCCGGGTTGGCGACCGGCTCCGGGACCGGCGCGTCGCCCCGCAGACGGTCGCACTCGGCATACACGGCAGGGGTGGAGAGACCGCCGTCCGAGAGGGCGAGGACCCAGTGATAGCTGCCGCGCGCGAGGACCGGCGCCAGGAGTTCACCGCGGCCGCTGCCCATGGCCGTGCCGCCTGCGACGAGGAAGGGCACATCGCTGCCGAGTGCGCTCGCCAGGTCCTCGAGCTCGTCGCGGTCCAGGCCCAGGCCCCAGAGGTGGTCCAGCGCGACCAGTGTCGCCGCGGCGTCGGCGGACCCCCCGGCCATGCCGCCGGCCACCGGGATGCCCTTGCGGATGCTCACGTGGACCGGGTCGGTCTCGTGGCGTTGCCCCAGCAGGCGCGCCGCGCGCAGGGCGATGTTGTCGTCGTCGGTCGGCACCCCCGCCGCGAGCGGACCGCTGACGCTGACGCCCCACTCCTCGGACTCCGCGACGGTCACGTCGTCGTAGAGGCTGACGGCCTGGAAGACCGTCGAGAGGGAGTGGTACCCGTCGTCCCGGCGGGGGCCTACGGCAAGCTCGAGGTTGATCTTCGCCGGGACGCGCGCCGTGACGGGCTCGGGAACGAGCGAGGCGCTGGTCATGGCCTCACCCTAGTCAGGACGCGCGGCCGCGATGGCCGCGAAGGCTGCCACGTCGAGCTGTTCCCCCCGGGTGCGCGGGTCGACCCCGGCCGCGAGCAGCGCCACCTCGGCTGTGGCGGGCGATCCGGCCCAGGTCGCCAGGGCTGCTCGGAGCGTCTTGCGTCGCTGGGCGAAGGCCGCGTCGATGCACGAGAACACCGCCGCGCGCTCGGCGGTGGTCTCCGGCGGTGGGCGGCGGGTGAGGGAGACCAGGCCCGAGTCGACGTTGGGGACCGGCCAGAACACGCTGCGCGGGACGGTCCCGGCGAGGCGGACATCGGCATACCAGGCGGCCTTGACGCTCGGCACGCCGTAGGTGCGCGACCCGGGTGGCGCCGCGAGGCGCTCGGCCACCTCCAGCTGGAC
>JBDSVV010000030.1:0-4982 GCA_039927035.1 Ornithinibacter sp.
GTTCGCCACTGATCAGAAGGGCAAGCCCCTCGTCACCGTCCGACTTGCATGTGTTAAGCACGCCGCCAGCGTTCGTCCTGAGCCAGGATCAAACTCTCCGTTGATGTATGACTCTCGACACGAGGTCGAGAAATCGTGACCCACAAAGGGTTGTTTCACTGGCTGAGCACGAACAACCAGCTTTCGCTGTTGTTCGTTGTCCAACCAAAGGATTTTCGTGCAGCGCTCGTTTCCCCGACCTGGTGGCCGGTTGACGAGGCGATGCGACGAGGTTAATTGGCATCGATTTTTGACACGCTGTTGAGTTCTCAAGGTTCGGACGCGCACCGTTGACTCGCTCGCCATGAGCAGGTCGTCGGGGCTGATTCCGTGTTGCCGTGAGGCAACTGTTCTAACTTACCCGCCTCGCGCTTGGCCGTCAAATCCTTGAACCGCAGACGCTGTGGTGATCACAACGTGCGGCCGGACCGTTCGCGCTTGGTTCTCTGCGGGTCCCACGATAGCAGCCTCGCGGCGGCCAGTTCCACTTGCGTCCAGGCACCACCGTGGCAGTGCATGTTCCCTTGCGGGTGTGGGGTTCAGCTCGCGGGACCGGCCTGCTTGGGGCGGGGTTTGCACCCTGCCGCTTGGCGTCCGTTCCTCCCTCTCGGGCCGACGTGCAGAACAGTAGATGACGTTCTGCGAGGAACACAAATCCGCATGGGACGCCCTGTGCTCCGCCGCCCGGTAGCTTGCCGAATCTGTCTGTGGGGCAACATAATTCATCTCCGAAGTTTTCCTCAGGTTGCGCTGGGCCGGGCAGCCAGGCGCCCGGCGGCAAGGGCCTTGCGGCCTCGGCGCAGCACGACCACCCGGTCATGGAGCAGGTCAGCGGCCTCGATGACCCGATCGACGTCGCTCACCTTGGTCCCGTTGACCGAGGCCCCCCCGTCACCGATCGCCCGGCGCGCGGCGTTCCTGGAGTCCACCAGCCCCACGGCCACCAGGGCCTCAACGACCGGCATCCCCACCGCAACCAGCCCTCCCGGCAGTTCGGCCGTCGCGTCCTCGAGCGTGCGCGCGTCCAGGGCAGAGAGGTCCCCCTTGCCGAACAGCGCTTCCGACGCGGCCTGGACGGCGGACGTCGCCGCCGCCCCGTGCACCAGCGTCGTCACGTCGGAGGCGAGCACGCGCTGGGCGCTGCGCCGGAAGGGCTCGGTCTCCACCTGGCGCTCCAGGTCCGCGACCTCCTCGGTCCCGCGATCGGTGAAGACCTTGAGCAGGGTCAGCACCGAGGCGTCCTCCACGTTGAGCCAGTACTGGTAGAAGGCATAGGGGCTCGTCATCTCCGCCGCGAGCCAGATCGCGTTCCCGGCGCTCTTCCCGAACTTCTCTCCTGAGGTGTCGGTGAGCAGCGGCGTGGTGAGCAGGTGCACCGATGCCCCTTCGACCCGGTGGATCAGGTCCGAGCCGGCGGTGAGGTTCCCCCACTGGTCGTTGCCGCCCGTCTGCAGCGTGCAGCCGTGGTCGCGGTAGAGCTGGAGGTAGTCCAGCCCCTGCAACAGCTGGTAGCTGAACTCCGTGTAGGAGATGCCCTCATCGCTGTTCAGCCGCGCCGCCACCGCCTCCTTCTTCACCATCTGGTTGACGCGGAAGTGCTTGCCCACGTCCCGCAGGAAGTCCAGCGCGGACAACGGTTCCGTCCAGTCGAGGTTGTTGACGAAGATCGCCGGGTTGGCACCCTCGGTGTCCAGGAACGGCTCGACCTGTCGGCGGATGTTTCCCACCCACTCCGCCGTTTGCTCCTTGGTCTTCAGCACGCGCTCGGCGCTGGGTCTGGGATCTCCGATCAGCCCGGTGGACCCGCCCACGAGGCAGATCACGCGGTGCCCGGCCCGCTGCAGGTGGCGCATCAGGACGAGCTGGACGAGGTTGCCGAAGTGCAGCGACGGGGCCGTCGGGTCGAAGCCGCAGTATGCCGTGATCGGGCCGTCCGCGAGCGCGGACCGCAGCGCGGTCTCGTCGGTGGTCTGCGCCACGAGCCCCCGCCAGTGCAGCTCGTCGAGGATGTCGCTCACGTCCGGATGTCCCTTCGTTGCTCGAGCGCAGGCCTGCCGGCACCGCGCGCCGGCCCAGCCTCCCACGGGCCGTGGGGTCCAGGCACACTCCTTCCATGACGAGCGAGCAGACACGAGCGCCGGACCTCACGGCATACATCGCCCGGCTGCCGAAGGCCGAGCTCCACGTGCACCACGTCGGTTCAGCGTCGCCGCGGGTCGTTGCCGAGCTCGCGGCGCGCCACCCCGGCTCACCGGTCCCCACCGACCCCGCCGCCTTGGCCGACTACTTCACCTTCACCGACTTCGCTCACTTCATCGAGCTGTATCTCGCCACCGTCGACCTCGTCCGCACCCCCGATGACGTGCGCCTGCTCACCTACGAGGTGGCTCGCGACCTGTGCGCCCAGCAGGTCCGCTACGCGGAGGTGACCATGACCCCCTACACCTCGGTGGTCCGCGGAATCCCCATCGAGGCCTACACGGAGGCGATCGAGGACGCGCGGATGGCCGCTGAGTCCGAGCTCGGCATCGTCCTGCGGTGGATCTACGACATCCCCGGTGAGGCGGGCCTGCCGGCCGCTGACGCCACGCTGTCGTATGCCGTGGACCACGGCCCGACAGCACTGGTCGGATTCGGCCTCGGCGGTCCGGAGATCGGGGTGCCCCGTCCCCAGTTCGCGCCCCACTTCGCGAGGGCAAGGGCAGCCGGGCTGCACTCGGTCCCCCACTCCGGTGAGTCGAGCGGGCCGCAGAGCATCTGGGACGCACTGATCCACCTCGGGGCCGAGCGCATCGGCCACGG
This sequence comes from Ornithinibacter sp., assembly GCA_039927035.1. Taxonomy (GTDB): domain Bacteria; phylum Actinomycetota; class Actinomycetes; order Actinomycetales; family Dermatophilaceae; genus Fodinibacter. The sequence continues at coordinate 2,842 of JBDSVV010000030.1, forward strand.
CACCTCCGCGACGGCCGACCCCCGGCTCCTGGAGCACCTGGCCGAGCACGGCATCCCGCTGGAGGTGTGCCCGACCTCCAACATCGCGACCCGCGTGGTCGACCAGCTCGAGAACCACCCCCTGCGCGCGCTGCGGGACGCCGGTGTGGTGGTGAGCATCAACAGCGACGACCCACCGATGTTCGGGACGACGCTGAACCACGAGTACGAGATCGCCGCCGACCTGCTCGACCTCGACTCAGGCGGGGTGCTCGACCTCGCGCTGGCAGCGGTCAACGCGAGCTTTGCGCCGAGCGACGTCCGCACGCGGCTGAAGGCCGAGATGGTGGCGGTGGCGCGCTGACCGGTGCGCTCAGCGCAGCGCCGAGGTGAGCAGCACCGCGCCCGGCCCGAAGAGGTCGGCGGCAGCCACCTGCAACGAGCCGTCGTCGTGGATGACCGTGACGTGGACCGGCCCCGCTGGGTCCGCCCGGTCGACGCTCAGCACGCCGGGAAACTCGCGGGACCGGGACTCGACCGCGGTCCACTGCTCCTCCGAGAAGGTGGGCGGTGCGACTGGTCTCGGGGACGCCGGAGCGAGCGCATCGTAGAGCGCGAGGGGCACTGAGCGGGTCACAGTCAGGGTGATGCCGTCGAAGGTGCCGGTCACGGCGTAGGTGCCCCACCGGGTGACCGCCGCGCCGGTGCCCGCCTCCTCGTGCACACCAGCGCTCCCCCAGTCCCACCCGGAGAGCGGGACTCCCTCACACTGCGGCGGGTAGGACTCACGGATCGGCCCCAGGCACAGCTCGGGCGTGCGATCGGCGGCTTCGATCACGGTGCCCTGACCGGTGACAGGTCCCTGGGCCGCCGGAACTGTCTCGGGGAGGGCCGTGCTGGTCGGGCCGGTGGGCGTCGCGCCTGCATCGTCAGCTCCGGGCTGCGGTGTCTGGCTCCCGCAGGCGGCGAGGAGGAGGGCAGCACACACGATCGGGACGGCCGGCAGTCGCATGGGGCTCCGACGCCTCACGTCGCGGGACGGTTCCGTGCCCGCCCCGGTCGGTAGGAGCTCACCGTCGGCTCGCCGTCGATCCAGAACCGCCAGGGGTAGACCGTGCCGTCACCACCGGCCCCGCTGACGCCGACGCGCGGACCGGTACGCACCCGGGCCCGGTCGAGGGGAGCCTCGGGCGGCTGGACCCGGGCGCCGGCCCGCGCACCGACGAGGGAGAGCCCGTTGTGCTCGCGCCCGAGACCGAGGGTGCGGGCGAGGTTGGCGGGACCACGGGCCTGGTCGCGCTCGCGCACACCGGGCCGGCGCCGGGCCGCCAGCTCATGGCCGGCGAGCACCTCCCCCGCGCGCATGAGCACAGCCGATGCCGGGCCCTCATGGCCGGTGACGATGTTGGCGCAGTAGTGCATGCCGTAGGTGAAGTAGAGGTAGAGGTGCCCCGCCGGGCCGAACATGACCTCGGTGCGCGGCGACCGACCCCGGAAGGCGTGCGACCCCGGATCGGCCTGCCCGGCATACGCCTCCACCTCCGTGAGGCGGACGGTGACGCCGCCGTGGGTGACCCGGCACCCCAGCAGCTCACGCGCGACGACGAGCGGGTCACGCGCGAAGAACGCGCGGGGCAGCGATCTCGTGGTCAACACAGGCACAGTCTGGTACCTGGTGAGGACACCGGATGCCGTCAGCGCACCGTCGGGTGGACTCCAGCCCACGCACGGTGATCGGTGGCTGTCGCGACGACGCGCTCGAGCTGCTCGGCCACCCGCACGGGCGCGGTGCCCCCTCGGGCGTCGCGAGAGGCCAGCGAGCCCTCGACCGAGAGCACCTCGCGTACCCCAGGGGTCAGCTGTGCGCTGATCTCGCGGAGATCGTCGTCCGTGAGGTCCCACAGCTCGATGCCGCGCTCCTCGCACGCCCGCACGCACGCCCCCGCCACCTCGTGGGCGACCCGGAAGGCCACCCCCTCGCGCACGAGCCACTCAGCGACGTCGGTCGCCAACGAGAAGCCTTGTGGCGCCAGGGACTCCAGGCGAGCCGTGTCGAACGACATCGTCTCGACCATCCCCGCGAAGGCCGGTAGCAGCACCTCCAAGGTGTCGACGGCGTCGAAGACCGGCTCCTTGTCCTCCTGCAGGTCGCGGTTGTAGGC
>JBDSVV010000031.1:0-12973 GCA_039927035.1 Ornithinibacter sp.
CGGGGCCCGCCGCCGGTTGGAGTCGCTCGACCCGACGCTGGTGGAGACGATCGCGGCATACCGGGGGGGTTACCTCCCACAGGATCGGAGGACGCTCGAGCGGGGGTTGCGCGAGGGGTCGGTTCGCGGTCTCGCCGCGACCAACGCACTCGAGCTCGGCATCGACGTCAGCGGGCTCGATGCCGTCGTCATGGCCGGATGGCCCGGTCGACGGGCCAGCCTCTGGCAGCAGGCGGGTCGTGCGGGTCGCTCAGGGGCGGAGTCACTGGCCGTGCTGGTGGCCGCAGACGACCCTCTCGACACCTACCTCGTGCGGCATCCCGAGGCCATCTTCGGCGCAGCCCTCGAGTCCAGTGTCATGGACCCCGAGAACCCACACGTCCTGGCGCCCCACCTCGCGGCCGCCGCTGCGGAGCTGCCACTGTCGGAGGCGGACCTCGACCTCTTCGGACCCACCACGAGAAGGCTCCTCGAGGTGCTCGTGGAGAACGGGATCCTGCGACGCAGGCCCGCAGGATGGTTCTGGGCCAGGGAGGACCGACCCACGGACCACCTCTCGCTGCGCGGAACCAGCGACGTCGTGGCGGTGGTCGAGACCCGCACCGGACGGGTGATCGGCACGATCGACGAGGCCTCCTCCCACGTGCAGGTCCACACCGGGGCCGTGCACGTGCACCAGGGAGACACGTGGGTCGTGACCGACCTCGACCTCGACGCTCGGGTGGCGCACGCCGTGCGGGGCGACCCGGGATGGTCCACGCATGCACAGTCGGTGAGTCGCTTCGACATCCTCACCACCGACAGCACGGCACGTCGAGCGCGGGCCGAGGTCTCGTTCGGGACAGTGCGGGTCACCTCGCAGGTGACCGGCTTCCTGCGTCGCCTTCCCTCCGGTGAGGTCCTGGGCACCCATCCACTCGACCTTCCGGAGCGCCCACTGACGACCAAGGCGGTCTGGTGGACCATGTCGCCCGAGGTGCTCGAGGCCGCCGGCGTCACCGCGGAGGATCTTCCGGGAGCCCTCCACGCTGCAGAGCACGCAGCCATCGGGATGCTTCCCATCGTCGCCACCTCCGACCGGTGGGACGTCGGAGGTGTCTCGACCGCGGTGCACCCCGACACCGGGCTGCCGACGATCATGGTCTTCGACGGCTACCCCGGTGGGGCCGGTTTCGCGCAGCGGGCCCACGACGCCTTCGAGGCGTGGGCCCGAGCCACCCGGGACGCGGTGCTCGACTGCCCCTGCGCCGCAGGCTGCCCCGGGTGCGTGCAGTCCCCGAAGTGCGGAAACGGCAACGAACCGCTCTCCAAGACCGGGGCCGTCACCGTGCTCGAACTCGCGCTCGCCGGGGCCTGAGCGGCACCTCACCTCCCCCTGTCGCCGAACCAGCAGCGTGGCTGGTCAGCGGGTACTGTCGCGACATGATCGTGCTCGGAGTCATCCTCGTCCTGATCGCGGCAGCCGTCGGCCTCGGCCTCATCGCTGCCATGGTTCAGCTCACCCCTTCAGTGGAGCTCGACGTGCCCGGTGGCACGCTCAGCCTGCCTCCCGTGGCAGTCCTCGTGACCGGGATGGTCATCGTCGCGGTGTTCTGGCTGGGGTGGGTGATGCTGCGAAGCGGTGTGCGTCGAAGCCGACGCCAGCGCGCCGACGCCAAGGCCTCCGCCCGCGAAGCCGAGCAGGCTCGGGTGGAGAAGGAGCAGCGGACGAAGGAGGAGTTCGCGGCCCGGGAGCGCCAGCTCGTGGAGGAGCGACGACGCCACGAGGAGGAGCGGGCCGCCCTGCTGAAGGAGGCGGACGCGCGAGCCGCCGCAGGCTCCGCCCCGTCGAGCACCTCCTCCGATGCCTTCCCCGATCGATCGAGGGAGCCGCGGGTCGGCAGCGAAGAGGAGTCCGCAGCCACTCCTGCGGAATCGACCCGGAGAGAGACACCCACCACCTGAGGCCGGGCAGCCCGTCCGGCTGGTCGCCCGAGAGATGTGTGCCCTCTCGGGCAGAGGACCCCTGTCCCGAAGACCGCCGGATCGAGCCAGCACCCTTCCCGCGGGATGGCTCTCACCGTGGATCAGAGCTGACTCCGGACCGGGCCCTCGCGGACACCACGGCTGGCATCACCCGCGCAAACGCTCCCGCACCCCGCACCGACACCTGGACGACGACCAGCACCGACCCGTCGCCGAGCACCACACAGGATGAGGCGCGCGCGCCGTTCAACTCCGCGACGCCGGCCGCGGTGTCGCAGTCGGACGGTGCTCCGGTGAGCAGCGGGGCGACTGCGGCCAGCGCCGCGAGGTCCGCCGCGGAACGGGCTCGGTGGACGTCCGCGATGACACCGCTGACCTGCGAGACCGCGCCGAGGAGGGTGACGAGCACCGCACATGCGGCCAGCACCAACACCGTGCCGGAGCCCCGCTCCGCCACGGTGCTCCGCAGGACCGGATGCGGTGACAGGACCGCGCTCGTGTTGCTCCCGGGCGAGCTCACCACGGAACTTCTCTTAAGGCCACGGCCGTCGCCGAGGGACCGTCATGGATGCCAATCCGGGCCAACGCTGGCGGGATCGGCGCCGAGACACGCACCCTGACGAGTCGCTCCGAGGAGTCGACGGTGACCACCGACTCCGACGGGGCGGCTGCGCGGATCTGGCTCGTGGCATCCGCGAGCGACTCAGCCCGCGCAAGCAACCTCGCACCGGTGCGAGCAGCGTCGACGCACCGCACCTGGGACACACCGAGGTCCACCGCCGCGAGGACGACCGCGAGGAGAAGGATCACGCAGGGGAGCGCCACCGCGACCTCGGCGCTGACCATCCCCCGCTCACCCCGCGGACGCACCCTCACCCACCCGAGCCCAACGCGGAGACGATGATGCCGCTCAGCGCGGCCTTGACGGGCCCGGAACGCACCACCGCCAGCAGCACTGCGGCAAAGGCCACGGCAGCGATCGTCCCGACCGCGTACTCCGCTGTCGTCATCCCCGCTTCACCCAACCCACGGAGCCCCTCCAGGTCGTGCCGCAGCTTCACGATCATTCGCCTACACATCGCCAACCCCCTTGTCACGGCGCGTCCTTCGCGCAGTGACCTCCACTGTGGACCTGATCCGCGGGAGGCTACGACGGGCGTCGCGAGCTGTGGACGAACCCCGCCCCCCAACGCCTCCTGTGGACGAGCGCGGCCCATGCGCCCGAGCAGCAGAAGACGTCGTGCAGTGCGCCTGGTCGAAGCTGCTCAAGCACGCCGCAGTGATCCACGACCCCAGGCGGCCCGCGCAACACCTACCGGGTGAACCCGCGGAGGAGGACCATGACGACGGGCGCGATGGTCGTTGCGACGAAGCCCGGCAGGAAGCAGAGCCCGAGCGGGAGCACCAGAAGCACGCCTGCCCGCTGCACCGCCTTCTCGACACGACGGAGCTCCTCGGCGCGCATCCGCCGGGCTGCTTCCTCCAGCAGCCCCGCAGGCGCCGCCCCCGCCCCTTGGGAGGCGTGCCACGCTGCGGCAGCCGGTGCCCAGCCAGCGCCCACCCTCCGCCAGGCGCGCTCGGAGGCTTCACCCCAGCGATGCGCGGCGGCCACGATCGACAGCTCGCGCCCCGCCGGGGTGTCGTCGACGCGCGCCACTGCCTCCAGCGCCTCGACGGCACCGACCCCACTGCGCAGCGCCACCGCGACCAGTGCGAGCGCAGCAGCGGCCTGCTCCACCGTTGCGTGCTCCGCCGACGACTGGCGGTCCTGGGGATCCGTGCCCGCTCGCTGGTCCCACGCTCGGTGTCGGAGCGCCGCGACCTCGGAAGGATGTGGCCAGAGCGCACATCCGAGCACGACCAGGAGGACTTCCGTGAGCATCATCGGCTCCACGGGGTCAGCGCCGCCGCGAGAACGCGGATCCCGATTCCTGATCGCCAGGCCCCGGCCCCGTCCGGGCCGGGAGACAGGCTCTTCGCAGGAGACGCGTGGACCACCACCAGCCGAGAAGCGTCAGCACACACCCCAGCGCCAGCGACCCTGCTCCTGCCACCCCGGCAAACAGACGTGTTGGTCCGACCCCGGCCGCGGCACCACCGAGCGGACCGAGCAGCGGGAGCGCGGAGAGCAGCACCATCGACGTGCGCGGGCCGGACGTTGCGACCTCGAGCCGGTCCGTGGCCTCCCGGCGATCTCGTACCGATCGTGCCGCCGTGGCCGTGACGCTCGCGGTCGGAACGCCCAGGCACTCACTCAACCGCCATGCAGCCGTCAGGACCGCGAGGTCTGCCACGTCGGCAGTCCGAGCCAGGGCTCGATGCCGGGTCGTGGGGTGGGAGATCGAGCCCAGCGCCTCAGCGACCCCGGCTCCCCGTTCGGCGGCCTCGGCCAAGCGGATCCGCAGCCACGGTGCCGCACTCGCGACCGGGGGCGAGGACGCGGCGACGCCGCACGCTGCATCAAGGGCGAGGCCTGCCTCGAGACCGATCGACACCACCTCCGCGAAGTCGGCCACCCAGCCGCTCGACACCCGGGAGCGCCGCAAGAGCCCCCATGAACCCCGCAGCCGGCGCAGCGCCACGGCCCACCCGGGCCGCGGGTCGGTCCCGCCCACCGCACTCTCTTCGACATCGTCGCCGAGACGACGCACCCCTTCGCCACGCGCGTGCGCTCTCAGCCCCGGATGACGTCGCGGCCAGAGCGTGCACGCCCCGACCAGCAGCAGGACCACGAGGAGCGCGCTCGTCACCGATCGACCCATTCACACCCTGCAGCCCCGGGCAGCAGCGCGAGGAGGGCAGCTCGCCCAGGCCCACCCACGAGCCCCCCCACGCCGGGACGAGCGGCGACCACCACCTCCACCTCGCCACTCCCGCGGGTCCGGATGACCCCGATGCTGCTCACCCGCCTCGCACCGCCCTCCCTGCTCAGGTGGACGACGACCTGAAGGGCTCCCCGCAGCTGGGCGTGCACGGCCTCCCGCGACATCCCGGCCAGCGCACCGAGCGCCTCGAGCCGAGCGGGTACCTCAAGCGGCCCATTGGCGTGCAGGGTGCTGGCCCCACCGTCATGACCGGTGTTCAGGGCCGTGAGCAGCTCGCGCACCTCGGCGCCGCGCACCTCTCCCACGACCAGACGGTCGGGCCTCATCCTCAGGGCCTGACGGACCAGGTCGATGAGGGTGACCCCTCCCGCGCCCTCGACATTGGGGCTCCGGCCCTCCAGGCTGACCACGTGCGGGTGCTCGGGTGTGAGCTCGCGGACGTCTTCCACCACCACCAGCCGCTCCCGCGGCGAGCACTCGGCGAGCAGAGCCGCCAGGACCGTCGTCTTGCCGGCACCGGTGCCTCCGGTCACGACGAAGCTCAGCCGTGCCCGGACCACCTCCAGGAGCACCTGTGCCAGGTCCGGGCCGACGACCCCGAGCTCGGCGAGCGCGGCCACCCCTGAGGCTCGGGCGCGCGGGAACCGCAGGCTGATGCAGGCCCCACCCTGCGCGATCGGTGGAAGCACCGCGTGCAGGCGCACGCCACCGGGCAGCACCCCGTCGACCCAGGGCTGGGCGTCGTCGAGCCGGCGCCCGGCGAGCCCTGCGAGCCGCACCGCCAACGGACGACCGGTCGACGCCTCGATCGGAGGGCCACCCGGCTCCAGCACGCCACCACGCTCGACCCAGACAGAGCCGTCACCGTTGAGCAGGATGTCGGTCACCGAGGGGTCCGCGGCGAGCGTCGACAGGGGGCCGAGACCGATGAGGTGCCGGAGGAGTCCGGCCTCGGCGGTGGCCCTGCCGAGCGCACCAAGCGTCGACAGGTGCGCTCCGGCGACACGCCCGATCGAGGAGCGGCTCGGGCCCTGACCGGCGAGGATCTCGCGCTCCACCTCCGAGCAAAAAGGGCCACCGCTGACGCTCACGACGCTGCCCGACCGAGCACGGACTCCTCGGCCAGGAACCCCTGGACCACGGCGTCGGCACACGCGCGCACCGCGTCGCGCGCCGAACCCGGCCACAGCCCGCGTTCGGACCCCAGCCGGACCCGGGGGTCGCCCGGGAGGTGGTGCAGGTGTGGGGCGCCCAAGTGGTGAACGAGGTCGTCGATCACCTCGGGGTGCAGCCGGCCCCCTCGGGTCACGAGCGCGAGGTCAGGGGTGGATGCGCCCTCGGGAACCGCGTCGAGGAGACGTTCGACCACGGCATCCGCATCGGCGAAGCCCCTGGTGTGCATCGCCACCAGCAGCACGATCCGGGCGCCATCCGCCACCACGGCCGGAAGCAACGCACTGGTGCCCGGGAGGTCGAGGACCAGCGTGGCGCGGCATCCGCGCAGCGAGGCCAGCACGTCGAGCACCACCTCGGCGGGCACCCCACCTCGACTCCTCGGGCCGGCACCACCGCCCGACAACACGTGGCAGCCGCCCTCCTCGGGGAGCCCGGCAAGCAGTTCCGAGGCCGGCGCACGACCCCGCACCGCGCGCAACGCCTCCCAGCGGTGGCCGGCGAGGTGCTCGATGCCGGCCGTGACGTCCAGTCCTCCCCGGCCGTGGTCGAGGTCGAGCACAACGCTGCGCCCGTGGGTGTCCGCGACGCGACGACCCACCGCGAGTGCCAACGTGCTCGAGCCCACCCCGCCGGAGGCGCCGATGACGGCAACGGGAGAACCTCCGGTGGTGTCCATGCCACCAGCGAAGACGGACCCGCCCGCCACCACCAGCGGGACGTCGAACCTGTGGACAGTCCTTCCGGCGGGGCCAGGGTGTGGACGACGCGCGCGAGCCCGCTGCCGTCACCTGGTTCCGGACATGAGACGGCCCCGGTCGGGGGGACAACCGGGGCCGTCGGCGCGCCGGTCTCCGGGGGGGAGGAGCCGGTCCGCCGTTCGCTCAACCCCGAAGGGGAGCGAGTAGTCATATGTTGCTCCACAGGTGGCGCCCTGCGCAAGCCCCACGATTCCACTGACGAAAACGTCATCAGAATCCCCTCAGGTGCACTGATTCAGTGATCTATCGGAACCAAATTGAACCTTCTACGACCATCGGTCGGCGCCCCCGCCCGATGGTCGGGCGGGGACGTCGTCCCACTGCAGTCCTCCCGGGCGACCAGGCGTGCTCCATGCCGTCGTCGCAATGGGTCGAGCCCATCACGATCGGTCCATCAGTGGACTGCCCGCGCGTGGGTACCCGTTCGTCCTGCGGTTGGTGCCGGCCGGTCCTCGACGGACCGTCCGCTTCCTGTTGTACTCCTCGGGTGGGCAGCCCACAAGGGCCGACCGGCGCGTCGTGCGAGAAGGTGTGTCAGATCAGTCGACCGGCGAGCACCGCATCGGCGATGCGCTCGCCCTCAGCTGCGGCGGAGCGAACGGCGTTGCAACAGTGAGTGATCCACAGGCCAACCCCGAGGACATCGCCTCTTCCGTATGCAGTGAGGGCACCCAGGTATGCCGCGCCACCCTCGCTACCGTGGCCCGCCTCGGTCACCGCCACCCCGGTGGGGTCCAGCCCCGCGGCCTGGACGAGGGCGCGGTCCAAGGCTCGCGCGACCACCGCGTTGCCGCGCACGAACGGTCGCACCGTGGCGATCTCGGCGTGCACGACCGCAGCTGCCACGACAACCGGCAGCGACGAGGTCGCGAGGAGCACCTGCGTGATCGCCCGCAGCCGGGCCGGCACCTCCTCGGCAGCGGCCGCCGGCCCGAGGTCGGCAAGCTCTCGGCACTCCTCCCCCGGCTGCCGGGGTCGCCCGAGAGCGTCACGGTCCACGAGGCCGTGCGCGGCGGCGGTGTGCAGCCGGGCCAGAGCCTGTAGGGGTGCGCTCAGGAGGTGGCCCTGCACGCGCTCGCTCTCGGCCGTGGCGGCCACCACCGCCCGCATCGTCACCTCGACCGGGTCCGGCGGTTCCGACCAGGTCGCAGCTCCGCGCATGATGTCGCGGACGACGTCGACCGGCAAGGTCGCCCCTTCGAGCTCACCGCTGGCGACGGCACCTCGCACCCGAGACTCTGCTGCGGCCTCCGGGATCCGTCGCCGAAGAGCCCGATGCCAGCGAAGTGCCGTGCACGCTTCCCGCGCGGCTTCCACCTGGTCCGGCACCCCGGGAAGCTCGACGAGTCGCGAGACGGCGTCGACGGCGGGCCCCTGGGTCACGCGCAGCACCCTAGTTGGCGGGCATGCGCACACCGGCGAACTGCCTGGACCGGGCCACCAGGCGGCCGCGGGAGTCCCAGACGAGGGCGTCCTCCACGTAGAACCCACCGACCACGGTGTCCGTCATGAGCTCCACCCGCAGCCATCCGGGCGCGGGCCGACCGAGCACCTGCCCGGTGAGCTCCAGGGTGGGCGCCCATCCCGGCACACCCAGGTCGAACGAGACCGGCATCAGGGCATCGACCGCGAGGGGGAGCATCGCGACATCCGGTTCGCGGCCGTCAGCCATCCGTAGCCACGCCCTGATCACGCCCCTTCCCGTGGGGCGGCCCGCGGCGAAGCCCGCCGTCGCGGGGTCGACCCGCACGTCCAGCCGATCCAGCAGCGCGATCACGTGTGCCTGTGGGCTGGAGTCCCGGCGGGCCGGGAGGCACTCCTGCGGATCGGGCATCGGTGCGGGTGACGGTGCGCGGTGCACTGGCTCGAGCCGGAGCGCGACGTCACCCATGGTGGCTGTCATCCGCACCCGTTCGACCCGTCGTCCGTCGACCACCTGCAGCAGCCTGGTCTGGCCGGTCGAGACCGACCTGCCCAGCCGGAGCACCTCGACCTCGACCTCGACCTCTCCCGGCTGGGCGGCGGTGAGGAAGAACGCGCTCCAGGTGAGGACGTCACCGTGGCCGGAGGGTGCGAGCAGCTGGGACAGGCCGCGGGCACCCAGCGCCATGAGCACTCCCCCGTTCACGGCATTCCCGATCGCCCAACCGGGGCCGATCTCGACACGACCGCTGAGGACCCCCTCGCGCGCTCCAGAGCCATCGGCCCACGACACCTCCAACGCGTCATCGAGCTCAGCCACTGCACACGTCCCTTCTCGACACGGTCCCGGGTTCCGCCTGCGAGCCTAGGGTGAGCCCATGACGAGCAGCATCCACTGGCCGACCGCGGTGCTCGTCGCGGGCACGCTGCTGCTCCTCTGGCTGAGCGTCACCCTGCTGCGCCGGAGCCGGCGTCGCGGCTTCCTCTCGGAGGTGGACCGCGCGACCTACGCCACTCTGCACACCGCGTCGCTGGCCTCCGAGCACCTCGGCAACGGCCTCACCCCAGAGGCTGCCGAGCGCGCCGGTCGCCACCTCCTCACGATCCTCGGAGCGAGCGCCGTATCGATCTCCGACCCCGGCGGGGTGCTCTCGTGGACCGGGGTCGGGGGCCACCACGAGCGCGAGGCGCTCCACCTCGGCGCCCGAACCCGCTCCACCGGGCGAACGGTCGTCACGGGCAGCGGGCACATCACCTGTGCGGATCCGGACTGCCCGATCCGCAGCGCGGTGACTGCGCCACTGGTCTTGGACGAGCTCGTCGTCGGCACCCTCACCGCCTACACGCAGAACCCCTCCCCCGGGCTCGCCCGGGCCACGGAGGAGGTCGCCACCTGGGTGTCGAGCCAGCTGGCCCTGGCCGAGCTCGCCCGGACCCGCAGCCGGGTCATGGAGGCCGAGCTGCGGGCCCTACGCGCCCAGATCAGCCCGCACTTCATCTACAACAGCCTCGCGGCGATTGCTTCGTTCGTGCGAACCGACCCGGATCGGGCGCGCGAGCTGCTCATCGACTTCGCCGACTTCACGCGCTACTCCCTGCGCAGCGGGGGCGACTTCACCACTCTCGCGGAGGAGCTGCGCAACGTCGAGCGCTACCTCGTGCTCGAGCAGGCCCGCTTCGGTGACCGGCTGCAGATCTCCCTGCTCATCGCGCCGGAGGTGCTGCCGGTCACCGTGCCCTACCTCGCCGTCCAACCACTCGTCGAGAATGCCGTGCGCCACGGTTTGGCGAACAAGGAGGGAGTCGGGCACGTGACGATCACCGCCATGGACCACGGCGCCGAGGCCGAGATCGCGATCGAGGACGACGGTGCGGGTGCTGACCCCTCACGCGTGCGCCAGATCCTCGACGGCGCCCAACCGAGTGAGTCGATCGGGCTGGGCAACGTCGACGCCCGGCTCCGCCAGGTCTATGGCGACGACTTCGGTCTCGTCGTCGAGACGGCCCCGGGCGCCGGGACCAAGGTGACCTTCCGGGTGCCGAAGTTCGCATCCGGCATCCACACCGGTCCGTAGCCCGCCGTCGTAGGCTCCCCTCATGTCCACCACCGCCGCGGGACTCACGGCGCTCGTCGTCGACGACGAGCTCCCAGCGCTCTCCGACCTCGGATACCTCCTGGGCCGTGATGAACGGGTGTCGGAGGTCATCAGAGCGTCCAGCGGCACCGAGGCGCTGCAGGTGCTCGACGGGCGCGACGTGGACGTCGTCTTCAGTGACATCTCGATGCCGGGCCTGGACGGGATGGCGCTGGCACGGGTGATCTCCCGGTTCGCGGTGAAGCCACAGATCGTCTTCGTCACGGCCCACGAGGGACACGCCGTCGACGCGTTCGCGCTCGCGGTGACCGACTACGTGATGAAACCGGTGCGGGCCGAGCGGCTGGCCGAGGCCGTGAGGCGCGTCGTGGTCGCACAGTCCGATAAACCCTCCCCCAGGGATGTGCCGGATGAGCCGGCCGCGCTCGAGGACGAGACGATCCCGGTAGAGCTGGGCGGGGTCACCCGGTTCATCACACGGAGCCAGATCCGCTACGCGCAGGCGCACGGCGACTACGCCCGCCTCCACACCGAGCACGGCTCCCACCTCGTCCGTGTTCCGCTCACCATCCTCGAGGAGCGCTGGCAGAGTGCGGGCTTCGTAAGGATCCATCGCAGCACCCTGGTGGCCCTACCTCACGTCAGCGAGGTGCACATGGACCACGGGCGCTGCTCCGTGATGGTCGGTGGGATCGAGCTCCAGGTCAGTCGCCGCCACACCAAGGAGCTGCGCGACACCCTTCTCCGAAGGCCGATCGGCGAGCGCGACGCGGGGGCATAGGGATGAGCAACCCCTCAGACCCTCCACAGCGGGTTCGGGTCACCAGCTCGCGCAGAGGTGCCTCACGGGTGCGCACGCGTCCGGTTGCCCGTGACCTCGACGAACAGACCGAGCTCGGAGACGTCTATCTCGACGGCCTGATGAGGGCGCAGCTCCGGCTGTCCACCGCGGTCGTGGCACTCACCATCGTCGGGCTCGTCGGGCTGCCCGTGGCGCTCACTGTCGTGCCCGCGACGCAGTCGATCACCGTCGCGGGTCTGCCCTTCCCCTGGCTCGCGCTCGGGGTCGCCGTCTACCCGGCAGCGTGGTTCCTCGCGTGGTGGTACACCCGTCAGGCGGAGCGGATCGAGGCCGACTTCGCCGACGTGGTCGAATCCTCGTGAGCAACCCCTGGTCCGTTGGGGCGGTGGTCCTCGTGTGCCTGATGACGCTCGTCGTGGGCGGCCTGGGGCTGCGACTCTCACGACGGACGAGTGACTTCTACGTCGCCGGACGCACCGTCTCCCCGCGGTTGAACGCTTCTGCGATCGGCGGGGAGTACCTGTCTGCCGCAAGCTTCCTGGGGGTTGCGGGGCTCATCTATGACCAGGGAATCGACATGCTCTGGCTGCCAGTCGGCTACACCCTGGGGTATCTCGTCCTGCTCGTGGTCGTGGCAGCACCCATGCGCCGGTCGGGGGCCTACACGTTGCCCGACTTCGCCGAGACCCGTCTGGGGTCACGAAGCATCCGCCTGGTCTCCTCCGGCCTGGTCATCGGCATTGGTTGGCTCTACCTCATCCCGCAGTTCCAAGGAGCCAGCCTCACCCTCACGCTCGTCACCGGGGCCCCGTCCTGGGTCGGTGGTTTCGTCGTCATGGTGGTCATCGCATTGGCCGTCGGTGCGGGTGGCATGCGCTCGATCACCTTCGTCCAGGCCGTTCAGTACTGGGTGAAGCTGACGGCGCTCGCCATCCCGGCATTCGTCCTGCTCGCCCTGTGGTTCCGCTCCGGCACGCCACAGCCCGTGGTCGACCCCTCTTGGCACATCCCCCTGGCGCCCACCGGTCCGGACGACCACCCCGTCTACCGCGTCTCGTCCACGGTCCTGGCCCTGTGCCTGGGCACGATGGGCCTCCCCCACGTGCTGGTGAGGTACTACACCAATCCAGACGGCATCGGCGCGCGGCGCACGACCGTCACCGTGATCGGCCTGCTCGGCGCGTTCTACCTCCTCCCACCCGTCTACGGCGTGCTCGGCCGGGTCTCCTTCCCCACGCTGCCCGAGGGAGTCAGGTCGGACTCGATCGTGTTGCGTCTGCCCGGAGTGCTGGTCGACGGCCTGGCGGGTCAGCTGCTCACCGCGATGCTCGCGGGAGGGGCGTTCGCGGCCTTCCTATCCACGGCATCCGGACTGGCGATGTCCGTCACGGGTGTCTTGGACCAAGAGGTCCTGAGGCCCCGGATGGCCCGGCTCGCTGGGGGGGACGTCCCCGGCGTCGGCGGATTCCGGATCGCTGCCCTCTTGGCCGTGGTGCTCCCCTACTTGTTGAGCAGGGTCGCGGAGCCGCTGGGTCTGGCCACGACGGTCGGTCTCGCCTTCGCGCTGGCCGCGGCGACGTTTGCGCCGCTCATCGTCCTCGGCGTGTGGTGGCGGCGACTGTCCACCTGGGGGGCCATGGCTGGCTTGGTCGTCGGCGGGCTGGCAGCAATCGGCGCGATCGGCGCGACGATAGTGCTCGGGCCCTTCGGTGGCTGGACCGGCGCCCTGCTGGCGAACCCCGCAGCCTGGGCCACCCCGTTGGCGATCACCGTGTCCGTCGTGGTCTCCCTCGCAACCCCACAGCACATCCCTCTCGGGACGACTCGAACGATGGTGCGACTGCACACACCCGAACGGGTGGTGTTGGCACGCTCCAGGGTGCGCGACTGAGCCGGCCCGAGCATCGGGTCCGTGCACCGGGCACCCTG
>JBDSVV010000032.1:0-12250 GCA_039927035.1 Ornithinibacter sp.
CATCCGGCACGTAGTCGGCGCCGTAGAGGTCCCGGGCCTGCTGGCGGGCCGCGGTGTGCGCGGCGTCGGACAGCGTGGTGCTGTCGGTCCGCATGTAGGTGATGTAGCCGTTCTCGTAGAGCCGCTGTGCGACCCGCATCGCGTTGCGGCTGTTGAGCCGCAGTTTGCGCGACGCCTCCTGCTGGAGGGTGCTCGTCGTGAACGGGGCGCTCGGGCGCCGGGTGTAGGGCTTCTCGGAGACCTCGCTCACCGTGACGTCGGCGGCGCGCAGCGCGGCCGCGATGCCGGTGGCTGCGGCCTCGTCGAGCTGGGTGGCCTTCGCGTTGGTCAGGGTGCCGTCGTCGGCGAAGTCGCGGCCGGTCGCCACGCGCTGCCCGTCGACCCCGGTGAGCCTCGCGGTGAACACGTTGGCCTCTGTGTCGGGCGTGACGTCGGCGTCGACGTCCCAGTAGCTGGCGGTGCGGAACGTCATCCGCTCTCGTTCTCGCTCGACCACGAGGCGGGTGGCGACGGACTGCACGCGCCCGGCGGACAGGCCTGCCTTCACCTTGCGCCACAGCACCGGCGACACCTCGTAGCCGTAGAGCCGGTCCAGGATGCGGCGGGTCTCCTGGGCATCGACCAGGCGGGTGTCGAGCTCACGGGTCTGCGATGCAGCCCGCTGGATGGCCTCCTTGGTGATCTCGTGGAAGACCATCCGCTTGACCGGGACCTTGGGCTCGAGAGTCTGCAGCAGGTGCCAGGCGATGGCCTCGCCCTCGCGGTCCTCATCAGTGGCGAGGTAGAGCTCGTCGGCGCCCTTGAGGAGGGCCTTGAGCTCGCGGACCTTCTTCTTCTTGTCCGCGTCGACGATGTAGACCGGGTCGAAGTCGTCCTCGATGTTGATGCCGAACTTCCCGAACGGGCCCTTCTTCATCTCCGGCGGCATCTCACTCGGGGTGGGGATGTCGCGGATGTGGCCCACCGAGGCCTCGACGTCCCAGTCCTTGCCGAGGTATCCGGCGATGGTCCGTGCCTTCGCCGGGGACTCCACGATGACGAGCTTGCGTCCTGTGCTCACTGCTGGTACCTGTCCGATCCGCCAGCCACGTGCAGCGGATTCGTCGCTGCTCCGACGTGGAGACGCCCTGACCGTAGCGCCACCGCCACCGTTTCGTGCAAACCGGACCCTCAGACACCCAGGGCGAACTCCACGGCGGCGCGCATGACGGCCCGGTCGGGCTCGACGCCGGTCCACAGCGCGATGGCCAGCGCGCCCGGCCCCACGAGCATGCCGAGTCCGTCGAGGGTGGTGGCACCTCGGGGCCCGGCCGCCCGGAGCAGCGCCGTGCGTGGTGGCGAGACCACGACGTCAGCCACGGCGAGGCCCGCCCGGAGGCTGTCGAGGTCGACCGATGGCATCGCGTCCGCGTCACCGAAGCCGATCGACGTCGCCTGGCCCAGGACGTCGGCGGTCGCGGGCACGGCATACGGGCCGTCCCACACCCGGTGCTCGGCAGGCACCCCGGTTCCAACGGTCACGGCCAGAGCCAGCTCGGCGGCAGCACTCTCGTCACGGGCGACGATCCTCACGCTGGACGCTCCGGCGAGGGCCGACTCCACGGCAACCGCCCGCGCCGCCCCACCAGCGCCCAGGACGACCACCTCCAGACCGGTCGGGTCGGTCAGCGTGCGGAGCGAGTCGATGAAGCCCTGCCCGTCGGTGTTGTGGCCCACGAGCTGCCCATTGGTGGCGACCACCGTGTTGACCGCGCCAATGACCGCCGCCGACTCGGCCAGCCGGTCGAGGTGCTCGATGACCGACACCTTGTGCGGCAGGGAGCAGTTGAAGCCGACCCAGCCCATCGCTCGGGCCCGGCAACCGCATCGCGCAGCCCGTGGGAGCCGACGTCACAGTTGAGGTATCGGGCATCGAGACCGTGGTGGCGGTATGCCGCCTCGACCATCACCACGGTCGGGTTGTCGGCTGCGGGGGTCGAGAACGACCCGGTGTGGATGCCCAGAAAACCTCGGGGTGCTGATGGGTGGACGGTGGCGGCTGGAGTCACCGGGCCAGCACACCACGTCCGACCCGGGGCAGGGAAGGAACTCCCGCGCCACGTCGTTCCGTCCCACGTCACCATCGCCCGAGGAGCCCCCATGACCGACCCGTCCGCGCCGCGCCAGCCCGTGCTCTACCTCAGCCACGGCGCCCCGCCGCTGGCCGACGACACGACGTGGACCGCTGAGCTCGCCTGGTGGGCCGAGGACCTCCCCGCGCCGTCCTCGATCCTCATCGTCTCGGCCCACTGGGAGCAGGCGCCGACGTCGGTGTCGGCCACGACCGGCGACGTGCCCCTCACCTACGACTTCTGGGGTTTCCCCCAGCGCTACTACGACGTGACGTATGCCGCACCGGGTGCGCCCGAGCTCGCCCGATCGGTCGCGGGTCTGCTGGACGGCGCTGGCGAGACCCTCCACCAGGACCCTGCCCGCGGCCTCGACCACGGTGCCTACGTGCCCCTGAAGGAGATGTTCCCGGCCGCCGACATCCCTGTCCTGCAGCTGTCCATGCCCACCCTGGACCCCCAACGGCTCTTCTCGATCGGGCAGCGTCTGGCACCGCTGCGCGACGAGGGCGTGCTCGTGGTCGGGTCCGGTTTCACCACGCACAACCTCGCCTGGTTCGACCCTGGCGCACCAGCGGACGCACCGCCGCCCACGGCATCCGCGGAGTTCGACCACTGGGCGGCCGAGACCCTCGGAGCCGGGGACGTGGATGCCGTGCTGGACTTCCTCACCAAGGCCCCGGCCGCCCGCGAGGCCCACCCGCGCACCGAGCACTGGGCGCCGCTCTACGTCGCGCTCGGAGCGGCCTCGGTCGCCGGCATCGACGCGCGCAGCGTCATCGACGGCTTCTGGTTCGGGCTGAGCAAGCGCTCCTGGCAGTTTGCCTGATACCCCCGCGGCGTCCACGACCCTCTGCTAGCAGAGGGTCGTTGCGGGACCACAGGGCGCACCTGGGGTGCGAGCATCGTGCTCTGCTGGCAGAGGTTCGTTGGTGGGGTCAGGGGGTGAGGTGCTGCGCCAGGAAGGACTCGATGCGCGCCCAGGCGTCGGCGGCGGACACCGGTTCCGGGCCCCCGTTCATCACCAGGTGGGTCACCGGGGCGAGGTACCACGGCGCGTTGTTGACCTCGTTGAGGAAGGCGTGCCCTGCGTTCGGGTACTCCTTGACGTCGTGGGCAATTCCCCTCGCCCGGAGGGCCCGTTCGACCTTGGCTGCTGCGCCGGGCAGGGTGTGGTCGCGGCGTCCGTAGGTGGCGACGACGGGGCAGGCCCCGTCGAGGGCGGAGGGGTCGCTCGGGAGCATCCCGTAGTTGGTCGACGCGGCACCCCAGCCCCCTTGGCCTGCGACCACGAGCGCGAACGCACCACCCATGCAGAAGCCGATGACCCCCACCGAGCCACTGCACCGGGGATCAGCGAGCAGGTCTGCGCGACTGGCATCGAGGTCGTCGAAGGCGGGCCCACCGCCACGCCGGAGCGCGGTGAACGTGGCCTTGAGGCATGAGGCCCGCCCTCCCCGTGAGAACAGGTCCGGCGCCACGACGAGGTACCCCATCGCGGCGACCCGGTCCGCGTGCCTGCGCATGGAGTCGTCGAGCCCGAAGATCTCGTGCACCAGCACCATCCCCGGCCACGGGCCCTCACCCTCGGGGACCGATCGGTATGCCGGGATCGCGCCGACCGTGGTCATCCCACCACGAACCGCGCCACCCCGGTAGGTGCCGGGCGACTGCGACGTCACCCTCAGTGACTCTCGCGCTTCTTCCGCTTCGGCGCTGGACGAGTCGGGTCGTCCTCGACGGGTGGCACGTCCTCCGGCACCACGACCGGCCGTAGCCGGGCCCACGCCATGAAGCCGAGCCCGACGACGAGGAGGGCCAGGCCGGCATACAGGTTGGCGTTGATCCCCCCTGTCTTGGCCTCCGCCGCGTCGGCGAACAGGCCCATGAGGGTGAGGATCACGCCGTAGATCGTGAGGAGCAGACCGATGATGTTGCGGATGTCGAAGGCTCCCGCAGTGTGCTTCTCTGCCATGACGACTCCTGCTCAGATGAGGATGTTGAGGACGATGACCATGCCGAGCGCCAGACCGGCGAGCGGCACCGTGCGCCGGTACCAGGGGTAGGACGCCTCGTTGGGGTCGGTGCGCGCCTCCTTGGGAGTCTCGGAGTAGACGAGCCCGACGAGCTCCTCGGCGGGCTTGGGCTCGGTGCGGTAGGTGACGACCACCGAGACGAGGATGTCGACGACGAAGGCTGTGGACGCGGCGACGAATGCCGCGCCCTGTCCGGAGAGCGGGATGACCCCGATGCTCGCGGAACCGAAGGCGTCCTCACTCAGACCCGCCACCGCGACAGCCGAGAGCGTGCCCGCGACCAGACCGCTCCATCCCGCCGCGGGCGTCATCCGCTTCCAGAACATTCCGAGGATGAACGTGGCGAACAGCGGAGCGTTGAAGAAGCCGAACAGGGTCTGGAGGTAGTTCATGATGTTCGAGAACGAACTGGCGATGATCGCCGTGAAGATCGCGATGAACGTCGCCCCGACGGTCGCGAGCCGACCGATCCGCAGGTAGTAGTCGTCGGTGCGGTCCTTGCGGATGTAGCGCTCCCACAGGTCGTAGCTGAAGACCGTGTTGAAGGCCGAGATGTTTGCGGCCATGCCGGCCATGAAGGCGGCGAGCAGGCCGGTGAGGGCCAGGCCGAGGAGACCGTTGGGCAGCACGTCACGCATGAGGTAGAGCAGCGAGTCGTTGTAGGCGACCCCCTCTCCCGAGGCGCCTCCCGGTGGGCTCCCGCCGTTCTTCAGGTCGATGATCTCGGGGACCAGCACGGCGGCGATCATGCCCGGGACGATGGTGAGGAAGGGGATGAACATCTTGGGAAAGGCACCGATGATCGGCGTCTTGCGGGCCGAGGAGATGGAGTCCGAGGCCAGTGCTCGCTGCACCTCGACGAAGTTCGTCGTCCAGTAGCCGAAGGACAGCACGAAGCCGAGGCCGAAGACGATGCCCACCACCGACCAGAACGGGCTGTCGAACCCGGTGAGGGCCGTGCCGGGCCACGAGTTCAGCTGCTGCTCGGCGCTCGGCACCCCGGCCGATGCCGGGGCCGCGGCCGCCGCCGCGGTGATCTTCTCCTTCAGCCCGCCCACGCCACCGACCCGGTTCAGGCCGATGATGACGAGCGGCAGGAGCGAGGCCACGATGACGAAGAACTGGAGCACCTCGTTGTAGATCGCTGCCGAGAGCCCACCGAGGGTGATGTAGGAGAGCACGATGACAGCGGCCACGATGAGCGCGACCCACAGCGGCCAGCCGAGCAGCGCGTGCACGATGGCGCCGAGCAGGTAGAGGTTGACGCCGGCGATGAGCAGCTGGGCGACGGCGAAGGAGATGGCGTTGACCAGGTGCGCGCGCTTGTCGAACCGCCGCAGCATGAACTCTGGGACCGAGCGCACCTTCGAGCCGTAGTAGAACGGCATCATCACGACACCGAGGAAGAGCATCGCCGGGATCGCCCCGACCCAGAAGTAGTGCACGGTGGAGATGCCGAACTGCGCGCCGTTGGCCGACATGCCCATGATCTCGACGGCCCCGAGGTTGGCCGAGATGAAGGCCAGCCCGGTCACCCACGCAGGGAGCGAGCGCCCCGAGAGGAAGAAGTCCAGGGAGCTGGAGACCTGCCGGCGCGCCAGCAGGCCGATGCCCATGACGAAGGCGAAGTAGACGAGAAGGATCAGGTAGTCGACGGGGCTGGCGTTGATCAGCGTCTCGGCCCTCACCCCCGCCGGGATGCCGTGTGCCACCGACTCCGCGAGTCCGACCACTGCGACCACCACCACTCCACGTCGAGGGGCGGGCACCGGCATGGCGCCCACCCGGCACGCTAGCGGACGTCCGCCGAGATCACCTGCTGAGCTGACCGGCCTCTTCCGCGGCCCCCATCGGGCCGCCGGGCACGCCCTCCTCCTCGGACACCGCACCGGCGAACTGGGCGGCATACAGGCGAGCGAATGCCCCACCGGCCTCCAGGAGCCCGGCGTGCGAACCGCTCTCGACGATGTGACCGTCCTCCATGACGAGGATGAGGTCGGCGTCGCGGATCGTCGACAGTCGGTGGGCGATGACGAAGCTCGTGCGGTCGGAGCGGAGCGCTGACATCGCGTGCTGGACGAGGAGCTCGGTGCGGGTGTCGACCGAGGAGGTCGCCTCGTCGAGGATCAGCAGCGACGGGGCAGCGATGAAGGCGCGTGCGATGGTGATGAGCTGGCGCTCACCAGAGCTGATGTTGTCGGCCTCCGCGTTGAGAACCGTGTCGTAGCCGTCGGGCAGGGAGTGGACGAAGCGGTCGACATAGGTCGCCTCGGCGGCGGCGTGGATCTCCTCCCGGGTGGCACCGGGTCGCCCGTAGGCGATGTTGTCGCGGATCGTGCCACCGAACAGCCACGTGTCCTGCAACACCATCCCGATCCGCGACCGCAGGTCGTGGCGGGTGAGGTCGGTGATGTCGACACCGTCGAGGGTGATGCGACCGGCATCCAGCTCGTAGAACCGGAGGATGAGGTTGACCAGCGTGGTCTTGCCGGCGCCGGTCGGCCCGACGATCGCGACGGTCTGCCCCGGCTCGACCACGAGGTCGAGGTTCTCGATGAGCGGGGCGTCCTTCCGATAGGAGAACGAGACCCCCTCGAAGGCCACCTGTCCCCTTGGGTCCTCGATCCGCACCGGCTGGTCGGTGTCAGGCGCCTGCTCTGGCTCATCAAGCACCTCGAACACCCGCTCGGCAGAGGCGACTCCGCTTTGCACCAGGTTCGCCATCGACGCCACCTGGGTGAGGGGCTGGGTGAACTGGCGGGAGTACTGGATGAACGCCTGCACGTCACCGAGACTCATCGACCCGGTCGCCACGCGGATGCCGCCGATGACCGCGATCACGACGTAGTTGAGGTTCCCGATGAACATCATCGTCGGCATGATGATGCCGCTGATGAACTGGGCGCGGAAGGTCGCGTGCTGTAGCGCGTCGTTGCGCACGGCGAACTCCCGGTCCTTCTCCTGCTGACGCCCGAAGACCTTGACGAGCTCGTGCCCGGTGAAGGTCTCCTCCACGACTCCGTTGACCTCGCCGGTGCTCTTCCACTGCTGGACGAAGTGCTTCTGCGACCGCTTCCCGATGGCCGCCGTGACGAGCATCGTCACGGGGATCGTCACGAGGGCGATGATCGCCAACATCGGGGAGATGTAGATCATCATCGCCACCATCGCGACGACCGTCAGCAGCGAGGTGAGCAGCTGGCTCAAGGTCTGCTGGAGGCTCTGGGCGACGTTGTCGATGTCGTTGGTGACCCGGCTGAGCAGCTCACCGCGCGGCTGGCCGTCGAAGTAGGGAAGCGGCAGGCGGGTGAGCTTCTCCGCCACGTCGCGGCGCAGTCGGAAGATCGTCCGGTTCACGACACCGGTGAGCACGAGGCCCTGGAGGAGCTGGAGCACCGCGGCGACCACGTAGATCGCGAGGACGACGAGCAGCACCCGGCCCAGGGCGCCGAAGTCGATGCCCTGACCGGGCACGACGTGGTCCATCGCCGAGAGCATGTCGGCGATGCGGTTCTCCCCCTCGGCGCGCAGCCCGGCCACGGCCTGCTCCTGGGTGGCGCCCGCGGGGATCTTCTGGCCGAAGACCCCGGCGAAGATCAGATCGGTCGCACCCCCGAGGATCTTGGGTCCGACGGCGTTGAGCAGGACGCTGCCCACGCCGAGGGCGAGGACGCCCCACACGAGCAGGCGCTCGGGTCGGAGCAGGCCGAGGACGCGGCGGGCGGACGGGCCGAAGTTCTGCGACTTCTCGGCCGGCATCCCGATCTGGGCGTGCGGCGGGCCTCCCCGTCGCACGGCACCGGGACCGCGGCGGCTCTCCGCGGCCTTCTCCTCGGCCGTCTTCAGCTGCTCGCTCATGCCGCCTCCTCGATCGCCTGCTGGCTCTGGACGATCTCGAAGTAGGTGGGACAGCTCTCGAGGAGCGCTTCGTGGGTGCCGGTGCCCACGACGGCGCCGTCATCGAGGACGACGATGCGGTCGGCACCGACGATGCTGGAGATGCGCTGGGCCACGACGATCACCACGGCATCGCGGGTCACCGGCCGCAGCGCCGCGCGGAGGCGGGCGTCGGTGGCGACGTCGAGCGCCGAGAACGCGTCATCGAAGAGGTAGACGTCGGCGCGGCGCACCAGGGCCCGGGCGATGGCGAGCCGCTGGCGCTGGCCACCCGAGACGTTCGTGCCACCCTGGGCGATCGGGGCCGCGAGGCCGCCTGGCATCGCCCGCACGAAGTCCTCGGCCTGCGCGACCCGCAGCGCCTCCCAGAGCTGCTCATCGGTGGCGTCCTCGTCACCGAACCGCAGGTTGGAGGCAACGGTGCCGGTGAACAGGTAGGGCTTCTGGGGCACCAGGCCGAACCGTGACCACAGGTCCTGAAGGGCGGCGTCGCGGATGTCGACCCCGCCGAGCAGCACCTGCCCCGAGGTGACGTCGTGCAACCTGGGGATGAGCCCTACCAGGGTGGTCTTGCCGGCTCCGGTGGACCCGACGATGGCAGTGGTCGTGCCCGGCTCGGCGACCATCGACACCTCGCGCAGCACCGGCACCTCGGCACCGGGGTAGGCGAAGGTCACCCCGCGCAGCTCGAGGGACGTGCGGCCGCCGGGGATGGCCACCGGCACGATCGGAGGGAGCACCGAGGAGTCCGTGTCGAGCACCTCCTGGATGCGCCCTGCGGAGACCGACGCTCGCGGGATCATCATCGACATGAAGGTGGCCATCATCACCGACATGAGGATCTGGATGAGGTAGGCCATGAATGCCGTGAGCGACCCGATCTGCATCTGGCCGCCCTCGACGCGCTGGGCACCGAACCAGAGCACAGCCACGGTGGACGCGTTGAAGATCACCATGACGATGGGAAAGGCCAGGGCCATCAACCGGCCCACGGCCAGCGCGGGGCCCGTGTAGGTGCGGTTGGCCTCCGCGACGCGCTCCCGCTCGACGTCCTCGCGGACGAAGGCCCGCACCACCCGGATGCCGGTGATCTGCTCCCGCAGGATCCGGTTGACCGAGTCGACGGCCTTCTGCATGGCCTGGAAGTGCGGGATCATCGCGGCGATCACGAGACCCACGGCGATGGCGAGCGCGGGGACGGCGATCGCGACCAGCCAGGACAGGCCGATGTCCTCGCGCAGCGCCATGAAGATCCCGCCAACCATCATGATCGGGGCCGAGACCATGATCGCGAGGAACATGTAGACCACCTGCTGCACCTGGGTGACGTCATTGGTGCTGCGCGAGATCAGGGTCGGAGCACCGAACCGGGACAGCTCCTGGGCGGAGAAGTCACCGACTCGGTGGAAGACCGCGGCGCGCACGTCTCGGCCCATCGACGCCGCGGACAGCGCGCCGATCCGCGTCGCGGAGATGGTGGCGACGATCTGGACGAGGGACACGGCGAGCATCGCGGCGCCGGCCCTGATGATGAAGCCGGTGTCACCGACAGCGACCCCCTCGTCGATGATCCGGCCGTTGAGGCTCGGGAGGTAGAGCGAGGCCAGGGTCCCGGTGAGCTGGAGGACGAGGAGCGCTGCCAGCAGTCCGGCATACGGGCGCAAGTGGGTTCGGACGAGGCGATACAGCATCAGTGCGCCTTTCGCGTGCCGTCGAGGACGACTGAGACGATCCGGTCGGGGGTCAGGCCGCGGCCGGGGAAGAACGGGTGCACGCTGGAGAGCGTGAGGTGGGCGAGGACCTCCACGACCTCCTCGACCGGCATGCGGAGGCTCTTGCGGTCGCCACCGATGAGGTCGGCGAACGCGGCAGCGACCTCGGGGTCCGCACCGCGGGCGGGGTGTGGCCGGCCACCGTGGGTGGGGGCCACCCCGGCGGCGCGGATCGAGGACATCACGTCGATGACTCGACCCAGGTGGGCTTGCATCACCGTGACGGCCTCGACCAGTCGGTCCTCCAGCGGCTGGTCGTGGCAGATCGACCGGAGCCGGCTGACGGCATCCGTCGTGTCGAAGACCGATGCAGCGCAGGCGTGCACGAGCTCGTCCTTGCTCCCGAAGGCGCGGAACACGGTGCCCTCCGCGATGCCGGCGGCCTCGGCGACCTGCCGAGTCGTCAGTGCTGCGCCGTGGGCGCGCAGCAGCGGGATCGTCACCTCGACGAGCGAGGCGCGACGCTCATCGGGGCTCAGGGCCGGGGCGCGGGGGGTCACCCGGACATCGTAAGTGAGTGAGCACTCACTCACAACTGTTTTTCGGTCAGCGGGTGATCAGGCCGTCCTTCGCGGCGTCGCGCACGAAGGCCGTCACTTCCGAACGCACCTCGCTGCCGTCGAGGTCGAGCAGCCCCGAGATCGCGGCTGCGGCCGCACGCGCCGACAGGTCACCGTCGCAGACCGAGGAGAACGCGGCGGTGACGGTCGTCAGGGTGAGGTGCCGCCGCAGCCCACCACCCTGCCGCAGGACGATGGCCCTCGGGTCACCGGCACCCGGCATCGTGTGCCGCTCCTCGTGCACGTCTGCGGCGCAGGTCCATGCGGCATCCAGGACGGCGTCGTCATCGGCCTCGGTGAGCCACGTGCGGGCGTCCAGTCCGGTGAGCACCGTGGGCCCCATGGGCGACTCCACCGGCCACGGCACGTCCATCAGGTCGACGAAGGGATCGCGATCGGTGCGCGGCCGTTGCAGGGTGATGACCCCGAACCCGATGGAGGCCACGTCGCGTGCCTCGAAGTCGTCGAGCCACGCGGCATACATCGTGTTGAAGTCCGCCGTGCCCGGGTGGTGCCCGCCGTCACGGGCCCAGGTCTCGGCATACTGCGCGGGGTCCTGCACCTCACGCTGGACCACCCACGCGTCCAGCCCGGTGCCGTCCAGCCACGCGGTGACACGCTCGGTCCAGGTGGCACCGACGGGAACCTCCCAGTTGCCGAGGAACTGGGCGATGCCACCGGGTTCGAGGTGGTCGCCGACGGCGCGCACCAGGTCGCGGACGATCGCGTCGCCCGCAGCCCCGCCGTCGCGGTACTCGAAGCGCGGCACCGCCCCGGAACGGGGGGTGATGACGAACGGCGGGTTGCTCACCACCAGGCCGAACCGCTCGCCGCGCACCGGGTCGAGCATCGAACCGGCCCTGATCTCCCACTGCGCGTCATCGAGGGAGGCGTTGAACCGCGCATAGCCCAGGGCCCGCTCGGAGAGGTCCGTGACGACGACCTCGTCGGCATGGGCATCGAGGTGCAGCGCCTGGACCCCGCAGCCGGTGCCGAGGTCCAGGGCCCGCTCGACGTGCGGGCGCGGTGTCCAGGACGCGAGAGTCGTGGACGCACCGCCGAGACCGAGCACGTGGTCCTCGCGCAGCGGTTGTCCCGTCGCGAGCTCCGCGAGGTCGGAGGCGACCCACCAGTCGACGCCCCCACCGGCACACGGCCTCAGGTCGCACAGCGCGACCACCCCGTCACCCTCGGGTGCGATGAGCCCGAGCTCGAGGGCGCCCGTGACGCCCAGGGTGGGAAGGGCAGCGGCGACCTCGGCGGCATCCACGGGGTCGCCGAGGGTGAACAGCCGCACCAGGACGGCGCAGGGCTCCCCCGAACGGCCCGTCACCCGCTGCGCGGGGAGGGACTGCTCGCGGTCGAGGGCTGCGGACGCCAGGGGGCCGAGCAGCTCGCTCACCCCCTGGACGGTGAACCGCGAGGACACCAGGTCGGCGCGGAGCAGCCCGAGGAGGCGCGGGTCGGTGCGGGGCGTGTGGATGCTCATCAGGGACGAGCGTATGCCGTGAGGCCAGGTCCGCGCCCCGGCCAGCCCTCCGGCATCCCCACGGCTTCGCCACCGGCGCCCAGGCACGAAGGGGCGGGGACGCCTACTCGGCCGGGTTCCTCACGGAACCCGGCCCCGTCGCGGGGGCCGTCAGGTCAGCTGATCCCCACCGGAGCCTGCTTCTCGACGGGGGCGTCATCGGGGTCGATGTCGCCGCCGATCGCGAGGTCCTTGCTCTTGGAGTAGGCGACCGAAGCCGCCACGATGACCAGTGCGACGCCCGCGATGCCGTAGCGGATCGGCGCCGAGGCGTCCGGGCCGATCGACAGGGTGACGATGGCCGGCAGCTGGTCGAAAGCGCCAGCCAAACGTGTCAGCGCTTGGCGAC
>JBDSVV010000033.1:0-6921 GCA_039927035.1 Ornithinibacter sp.
ACTACGACACGATCGTCTCCGAGACGCGCATCACGAGCTACCTCGGCATCCTCACCGGACAGGTGCCGGGGCACCACTACTACGCGCCATGGCGCACCTTCCCGGCATCGTGCGACTGGTCCTGGCATGAGATGCAACCGGTGGGAGTGACCCGTACCTACCTGGGGATCGACGTCTACGAAGGTGCGTACACCTATCGCGGCATGCATGTCGTGCCCGGTTGGGGCGGAAGCATGTTCGAGGAGCTCATGCCGGCCGTCTTCGTGCCCGAGGAGCAGTGGGCGCCGCGCAGCTGGGGCGTCAACCACCCGCTGCACGTGCGCGCCGAGCGCGAGCACGGTCTCGTGGACGCGGGCTATGGCTACTGGGGTTTCTCACCGTCGAGCAACCCCGCCGGTGGTTACCGGGAGTACGGCGTCGATGCGCTCGGGCTGAACCCCAAGGGCTACTTCTCCGACCAGGAGAAGACCAACCTCGACGTCGGCTTCGGCGAGTGCCGCCCCGCCACCAACCCCAACCCCGCCTACGGTGACGGCGTCGTCACCCCGCACGCATCGTTCCTGGCGATGATGTTCGAGCGCGGGCCTGCAACAGCGAACCTGATCGGCATCCAGAACAAGCTCGGCGCCTATGGTTCGGGCGGTTTCTTCGACGCGGTCGCCGTCAAGAGCGGCACGATCGCGCGGCGTTATCTCTCGCTCGACCAAGCAATGGTCATGGGTGCCCTGGGCCATGTGCTCGGCAAGGGCGTGCTGCGGAGGGCCTTCAGCACCCAGGACGTCGAGACGGCGCTGCGACCCGTGATCGGGCTCGAGGAGTTCGGCGCGGGAATCGTGGGTGAGTAGCCACACCCGTACGCGTGACAAGGTCCGCGCGCCCTGGCTGCTCGAGTCGGGCGGGGGCCTGCGCGCCCTCGTCGTGGAGGGCGGCGCTCCGGCCTCTCTCGGCACGGGTCGGATCGAGCTGGTGCAGCACGCTGCCTCGGCCTTCGCCCCGGGACTGTTGCAGCTGTGGCTTCGAGATCGTTCGGCCGGCCGGCACTGGTCGATGCTCGGCGCCGGGTCGAGCTCCGCGGCCGGCATCCACGACGGCGTCCTGGTGGTCACTGGGCAGGCCGATGGTGATCTCGGATGGCGGGTCAGCCTCACCCTCGACCCGGCCCGCACCGCCTGGGCGTGGCACGTCGAGGTGCTCAACGAGGGACCTCAGCCACGGGAGGTGGACGTCGTGCACGCCCACGACGTCGCCCTCACGGCACCCTTGACCTTGCGCACCAACGAGCTGTACGTGAGCCAGTACCTGGACATCGGACCACTCTTCGGCGATGGCTTCGGCACCGCGCTCGCAGTGCGCCAGAACCTTGCCCAAGGAGGCGAGGCCCCGTGGTGCGTGCTTGCCTGCACGACCCCGGTGGTCGCGTGGGCGACCGATGCTCTCGACGTCCACGGCGTGGCGGCACGCGCTGGGCGGCATCCCGCAGCTCTTGGTGGTGACCTGCCCTCGCGGCGACGCCAGCACGAGCACACCCTCGCCACCTTGCAGACGGCGCGCTGGCAACTGGAGCCCGGCCAGCGCCTGAGGACGTCCTTCGCCGGCCTGCTGGTGGAGGACCACCCGGCCGCCACGTCCGACGCGGACATCCTGCTCGTCCACCAGGCCCTGGACCTCGCCCGGACCGCGGCGTCGGCGCTCCCTGTGGGCACACCACAGCCGGGGAGCGCTGCCCGTGGGGCAGTCGCCGCCACCACCGGCGCGTACGACCCCGGACGCACCCTGGCCTCCCGGCCGGTCACGGACGCCGAGGTCGAGGAGCTCTGGCCGGGCCCGTGGCGGGCCGTGGAACGTGGGGAGGACGGCTCACTGCTGTCGTTCTTCACGGCGGACGACGAGCACGTGGTGACCCGGGCCAAGGAGGTCGCCACCCTGCGACCCCACGGCGCGATCCTGCGGACCGGCGACGCGGCTGCCCCCGACCCCCGCTCGCTCACCGTGACGAGCTGGATGACGGGCTCCCCGATGTCGTACCTGACGCGTGGCCACGCCGCCAACGACCCCGTCCTGACGACTGTCCGCGGCTACCTGGGACTGCACCGCGCCTACGGGGTGCGCGTCCTGGTGGAGGTGGCGGACCGATGGCGCGTGCTGGACCTGCCGTCCGTGTTCGCGATGACCCTTGACGGGGCACGATGGGTGCACGTGGTCGAGCCGGATGGCGAGGATGCCGGAGGAGTCGTGGAGGTCCGGACCACCGCCCCACCCAGCGAGCACGTCGTCCGGATGTCGGTGCGCGTCACGTCTGGTCGGCACCGATCGGTGATGCTGGCCCTGCACCTCGGCACCGGCGAGGACCCACTGCCTGCTCCATCCGGTGCGGTCCAGGTCCACGAGCGACCTGACGGCATCGCTGTGGCTCTGCCGACCGCGACGATGACGCTGCGCAGCGACACCCCCCTGATGGTCGGAGACGACGGACCTCTGTTCGACGATGGGCGCAGCCGCTGCTCCTCCGTGGTGACGCTGTGCTCCGAGCCCGGCCCGGGGCTCGACCTCGAGGTCACCGTCGACCCCACCGGGTCCCCTGGTGCTCTGCCCGCACGCGACGAAGGAGAGGTCAGGACGGAGCAGGAACGCGGCGGTGACTGGTGGCGCGAGGTCACGACCGTGCGTGTCGGTGGCGCGGCCGAGGTCGAGCCGCTCGCCGTGAGCCTGCCCTGGCTGGTCCGCGACGCCCTGGTGCACTTTCTCTCACCGCGTGGGCTCGAGCAGTACGACGGGGGCGCGTGGGGGACGCGGGACGTGACGCAGGGTCCGCTCGAGCTGCTGCTCGCGCTGGATCGGCAGGCCGACGCGCGCGCCCTGCTCGTGAGCATCTTCGCTGCCCAGAACGCCGACGGGAGCTGGCCCCAGGCGTTCGGCTTCCTCCCCGGGGACGAGCACTTCCGGATGGAGCCGCCCCACGGCGACGTCATCCACTGGCCCGTCCTCGCCGTGGGCCGGTACCTCCTGGCATCCGGCGACGCGACCCTCCTCGAGGAGAGGGTGGGGTGGTACGCCTCGGCCGATGCCACTCCCGCACCGGCCTCGACGATGCGCTCCCACCTCGAGCGTGCGCTCGAGAGCGCGCGCGAGCGTGTCCTGCCGGGGACCAACCTCGTCGCGTACGGCCATGGCGACTGGAACGACTCGCTCCAGCCTGCTGACCCGAGCATGGCGGAGACGATGACCAGCTCGTGGACCGTGACGTTGCACCACCAGTCGCTGCGCACCCTTGCCGACGGTCTGCAGACCGTTGGTGGTGAGGACCTCCTCGTCGGAGCGCTGCGTGCGGAGGCCTGGGAGGTCGCCCGCGATGTGCGCCGATACATGCTCGTGGACGGCGAGTTCGCCGGGTACGCACAGCTGGACCTGCCGAACCAGTTGGGGGGCGTCGAGGTCCGCCGACTGCTCGTCCACCCGAGAGACACCGAGACGGGGCTGCGACACGGCTCCCTGCAGATGATCCACGCGCTCGGCGACGACCTCTTCGACCCCGCCGAGGCAGCCCACCACGTCGCTCTGGTGCGAGAACACCTCACGGGTGTGGACGGCATCCGACTGTTCGACCAGCCGCCGCCATACTCCGGTGGGCTGATGCGGCACTTCCAGCGGGCGGAGACGGCGACGTTCGTGGGCCGGGAGATCGGACTGATGTATGTCCACGCGCACCTGCGCTGGTGTGAGGCGATGGCCCGCTGGGGCGACGCCGACGCGTTGTGGCTGGGGCTTCTGCAGGCGCTGCCGGCTGCTACGGTCGCCGTCGTGCCCGGGGCCCGACGGCGCCAGGGCAACACCTACTCCTCGAGCTCGGACGCGGCCTGCCTGGACCGGGATGAGTTCGCGGCCAGGTACGCCGAGGTGCTCACGGGCGCGACGGGTCTTGAGGCTGGCTGGCGGATCTACTCCTCCGGCCCGGGCGTGCTGTTGCGGATCGTCGTCCACTCCCTGCTCGGGGTCCGGCGTCGCGCCGGCTTGGTCGAGATCGATCCCGTCCTCCCTTCCCGACTGGACGGGCTGGGCGCGACCGTGCCCCTCGCGGGGCGCCTCCTACGGGTGCGCTATCGCGTGGGCGGCCGTGGGCACGGGCCCTCCGCCGTGCGCCTGGGCGGACGTGACCTCGCTGCTGCGCGTTGCGTGAACCCGTACCGCGTCGGGGGCCTCGTCGTCGAACTCGCCGACCTCGAGGCGGCCCTGCGACCAGACGGCGACGAACTCGAGATCATCCTCGCGTAGGCATCCTGAGCACCGACCCACCGGTAGCCAGGGTGGCGACCTCAGGCGAGCTCCTGCGCCAACAGCCCGCCCATTGATCGCACGCCGTTGACGAGGCGCTCGTCGGGGACGCCGGAGAAGCTCATCCGGGCGTGGTGTGCCTCCGGGCGGTCGGCGAAGAACGGCGCACCCGGCACGACGATCACCCCGGAGCGGGGGATGAGCACGTCGCGCTGGAAGGCGGCGACGTCGAGCCGCTGCGGGAACGTCACCCAGGTGAAGAGGCCGCCCTGGGCACGGGTCCACGTGATCCCGGGGGGGAAGTGCGCCGCCATGCTCGCCAGCATGAGGTCTCGCTTGTGCCGATAGGTCGGGAGCATGTCGGCGATGTGCGCCTCGATGTCGAAGCCGGTGAGGTATGCCGCGGCTGCACGCATGTTGAGCGTGCCGTTCTGGGTGTCGGCGGCGAGCTTGAGGAGGGAGAGCTTCTCGCAGATCTCGGGGGTCGCCAGGGCCCAGCCGAGCCTCAGCCCGGGCGCGAGGATCTTGGAGAAGCTGCCCAGGTGCACTACCCGGCCGGTCGTGTCGAGGCTCTTGATCGTCGGCAGCCGCTCGCCCTCGTAGCGCAGCTCGCGGTAGGGCGTGTCCTCGAGGATGACGACGTCATGCTCCTCGGCGAGCTCGAGAAGGCGCCGCCGCCGGGCCAGGCTCATCGTGCGGCCCGTGGGGTTCTGGTAGTCGGGGACGGTGTAGATGAGCTTGACACGCTCGGTGCTGCGCAGCACCAGCTCGAGGGCGCGGGTGTCCATGCCCTCCTCGTCAACGGGCACCGAGCGGTAGTCGGGCTCGCACGGGTTGAACGCGATGAGCGCCCCGAGGAAGGTCGGCCGTTCGGTGACGATGACGTCGCCGGCGTCGATGAAGAGCTTGGCCGTCAGGTCCAGGCCCTGTTGCCCGCCCTGGGTGATGAGGACGTCATCGGCCGTGCACGGCATCTTGTCCGCGGTGAGCCGGGCAGCGACGAGGGCGCGAAGCTCCAGCAGCCCATCGGATGCCGCGTACTGCAACGCTGAGGCGTTGTCCGGCGAGAGCAGGTCGTCATAGATCGTGTGCAGCTCGTGGATCGGGAAGTGCGTCGGATCCGGATAGCCACCGGCGAATGAGGTGATCCGCGGATCGCCCGCGAGAGCGAGGAACTCGCGGATCGGCGAGGGCTGCACGCGCTCGGCGCGACGGGCGAACGAGGTCATGGCGGGCCCTTCACTCGAAGGTCAGCCCGCTGGGGCATCCGTCGCGCAGCGCGGCCAGGTGCTCGTCGTAGTTCATGTCGTCGAAGAGCGATGCGCCGTCGAGCATGCGCGCCCGGAGCCCCTTCTCACGCGCCTCGATCTCCTCGGCCCCGTCGGCAGCGGCGAGGAGCTCCTCCTCCGAGCCGATGACGAGGCCGTCGTCGTCGCCGACGATGAGCTCGCCCGGGCCGACCCGAATTCCCTCGATCGAGAGGGCGAGGCCGGTCTCGGGGAGGCCCACCGCGGCATACGCATTCGGCGCCACCCCCCTCGACCAGACCGGTATCGACAACGTGGCGAGCGTGGCGCTGTCGCGCGACCGACCCCAGATGACGATCCCGGCCAGGCCGCGTCGCTGGGCCTCGGTGCCGAAGAGCTCACCCGCCACGGCTCGCTCGTCCCCGCCGGCATCGACGACGAGCACGTCACCGGGCCCGGACTCCCGCAGCGCCTGCAGGACCGACATGAGGTCCCGGTTGGCCTTGGCGGTGACGACGCGACCGACCAGGTGAGGGCCAGCCACGAGAGGCCGCAGGCTGGGGGGCAGGATGCGCAGGCTGGGCGACGCATCCACCAGGCTCGTCGTCGAAAGGTGCCCCAAGCGGTCGAGCAGGTTCTGGGTCGTCATGGACTGATCCTCACACCACCGCGGTCGGGCGTGGGTGCCGGGTGCGCCAGGGGTGCCGGGTGCGCCAGGGGTGCCGGGCGCGCGCCAGAGCGCGCCCCTGACACCCCCGAACCCCCCGGGATCAGGCGTCGACGATGACCGGGATGACCAGGGGGCTGCGGCGGTGCGTGCGCTGGGCCCAGTTCGACGCGGCTCGGCGCACCAGCTCCTCGATCTGCGCGAGGTCCTCGATGCCGTCCTGCGTCGCCTTGGTGAGAGCCTTCTGGATGGCCTGGGTCGCCGCGGAGAAGTCCATCACCTCGGGCGGGAAGCCGTGGGCGAGGTAGTCGGGGTCCTCGGTGAGCGCTCCGGTGTCGGGGTCCACGATGCACACGATGGTCACCACGCCCTCTTCCGCGAGGGTGCGCCGCACGTGGAGGGTCTCCTCGGTGGTGCCTCCCACGGTCATCGCGTCGACGTAGACGAGCCCGGCGGGGACGGTGCCGGTGATCTTGGCCCGCCCGTCGACGAGGTCGATGACGCTGCCGTCCTGTCCGATGAGCACCCGCTCGGGATCGACCCCGGTGCGGATCGCGATGTCGGCATTGGCACGCAGGTGCCGCCACTCGCCGTGGACGGGGAGCACGTTGGACGGGCGGATGATGTTGAAGCAGTATGCGAGCTCGCCGGCGCTGGCGTGACCGGAGACGTGCACCTTCGCGTTGCCCTTGTGCACCACGTTTGCGCCCCAGCGGGTGAGCTCGTTGATGACGCGGT
>JBDSVV010000034.1:0-4282 GCA_039927035.1 Ornithinibacter sp.
CAAGCCGCCGCTGGCCGAGCTCGGCACCGACCCCGTCTCAGGCAGGCCGGTCGTCGTCAAGGACGGCAGGTTCGGGCCCTACGTCACCGATGGCGAGACCAACGCCACCCTGCGCAAGGACGATGACCCGGAGCAGATCCCGCCCGAGCGTGGGTATGAGCTGCTGGCCGACAAGCGCGCCCGGGGGCCGGTGAAGAAGCGTGCTGCCGCGAAGACGACCAAGAAGGCGGCACCGCGCACGACGGCGGCCAAGAAGACCACCGCGAAGAAGACCCCCGCGAAGAAGCCCCCGGCCAGGAAGGCCCCGACCAAGAAGGCCTGACGAGGACGGCGTGAGCCCGGGCACCCCTGCATGCCGAGGAGGAGGCGGCCGGTAGGTTCCCCCCATGGCTCTCGACCCCCAGACCCTGGCCGAACTCGAACCGGCTGACTTCGTCGCGCTCGTGAAGGCGACCTCCGACCACGAGATCCGCGACGACCTCGGTGGCGAGCACCGCATCGCCCTGCTCGACGCGATCTTCGGGAAGTTCCCGCAGCAGTTTCGCCCCGACAAGGCGGGGGATCGCAGCGCGCGGATCGACTTCCGGATCACCGGCGGCCCCGCCGACAGCAGCGACCTGTATGCCGTTTCCGTCGCTGACGGGGCCTGCACCGTGGAGAAGGACCCGACCGGGGACGCCGACCTCTCACTGACGATGGGTCCGGTGGAGTTCCTCAAGATCATCACCGGCACCGGCAACCCCGCGATGATGTTCATGATGGGCAAGGTCAAGGCCCGCGGCGATCTCGGCCTCGCCGGTGGCCTGGCGAACTGGTTCGAGCCCCCGGCCGGCTGATCCGCGAGGGCGTCGCGGCCACGCTGTGAGGCGCGACACCGCGAGTCGGCACCGGCTTGACCCTGACGCGACGTGAGGCGTGACGATGGTGACATGACCACGACGAGCCAGCACACTTCACGGGTGGAGCTCACCGTCGGGCAGGTCGCCGAGTCCTTCGGCGTCACGGTGCGCACGCTGCACCACTACGACGCCATCGGGCTCGTCGTCCCCAGCGCCAGGACCCACGCCGGGTACCGGCTGTACGACGAGGGCGACCTCGCCCGGCTCGCCACCGTCGTGACGTATCGCCGGCTCGGCCTGGCCCTCGACGAGGTCCAGGAGCTGGTCGATGGTGACGGCACGCCGGTGGAGCACCTGCGACGACAGCGCGCCGCGGTCCTCACCAGGGTCGATGAGCTCACCGATCTCGTCGGCGCCATCGACCGAGCACCGGAGCGAGAGATGAACGAGCAGCGACCCGCCACGACCGAGGACCTGAGGGAGATGTTCGGGGACGCTTTCGGCGACGACTACGCCGTCGAGGCGCAGGAGCGCTGGGGCGACAGCGACGCCTGGCGCCAGTCTGCCGGGCGCACGAAGGGCTACACGACGCAGGACTGGGCGGTGATCAAGGACGAGCAGGATGGCGTGAACGCGGCGCTGGTCTCGGCCTTCGCCTCCGGGACCCCTGCGACCTCGGACCGGGCGATGGATGCCGCGGAGGCGCACCGCGGGCAGATCGAGCGGTGGTTCTACGACCTCGACCACCGGCTCCACCGCACCATCGCTGACATGTACGTCGCGGACCCTCGGTTCACGAAGACCTACGAGGACCTCGCACCCGGGCTCGCGGCGTACGTCCGTGACGCGATCCACGCCAACGCGGACCGGCACCGGGGCGACTGACCGAGGCTGCTGTCGCGGGGCTGGCCTAGGCTCGCGGGCGTGACGGGACACCAGGGGCTGTTCATCGCCTTCGAGGGAGGCGACGGGGCCGGCAAGTCGACGCAGGTGCGCCTGCTGGCCGACGCCCTGCGCCTCCTCGGGCGCACCGTGAGCGTCACTCGCCAGCCGGGTGGCACCGAGCTCGGGCAGTCGATCCGCGACCTCGTGCTCCACGGCGACCACGTCTCGCCCCGGGCCGAGGCCCTGCTCTTCGCCGCCGACAAGGCCCACCACGTCGACGTGGTCGTCCGCCCCGCCCTCGATCGCGGCGAGGCCGTCATCACCGACCGCTACACCGACTCCTCGGTCGCCTACCAGGGCGCCGGGCGCGACCTCGGGGCCGTCGAGGTGCAGGACCTGCAGATGTGGGCCGTCGACGGTCTCACCCCCGACCTCACGGTCGTCGTCGACATCTCCGCGCAGGAGGGCCGCAGGCGCCGTGGTGACGTGCACGACCGCCTGGAGTCCGAGGGTGACCCGTTCCACGACTCGATCCGCGGGCACTTCCTCACGGTGGCCGCGGGCCACCCCGGGCGATACCTCGTCGTCGACGGCGCAGCCCGTCCGGAGGAGGCGCACGACCTCGTCATGCACCGGCTGGAGACCATGGGGGTGCTCGCGCGATGAGTGTGTGGCGCGACGTGATCGGCCAGGGACCGGCCGTGGCGACCCTCGCGGGTGCTGTGCGCGACCCGGCCGCGATGACCCACGCCTGGCTGCTCACCGGCCCGCCCGGCTCCGGTCGGTCGGTCGCCGCGCGTGCCTTCGCTGCCGCGCTGCTGTGCCCCGACGGAGGGTGCGGGGAGTGCCGCGAGTGCCGCACAGCCCTGGACGCGACGCATGCCGACGTCGACGTCGTCGCCACCGAGGGCCTCTCGATCAAGGTCGAACAAGCGCGCGAGCTGGTGAACCTCGCTGCCCATCGACCCTCGGTCGGGCGCTACCGGGTCATCGTCGTCGAAGATGCGGACCGACTGACCGAGCGGGCGGCCGACGCCCTGCTGAAGGCGCTCGAGGAGCCGGTGCCGCGAACCGTCTGGGTGCTGTGCGCCCCCTCCCTCGAAGATGTCATCATCACCATCCGCTCCCGCTCGCGGCACGTGCGCCTGCGCACCCCCTCGGTCGAGGCGGTCGCCGACCTGCTGACCCGGCGCGACGGGGTCGACCACGCGATGGCCCTGTATGCCGCCCGGGCAGCGCAGTGCCACGTCGGGCTGGCCCGTCGCCTGGCCCGCGACGAGCACGCCAGGATCCGGCGCCACGACGTCATCACCCTGGCCACCCGCATCCTCACCGTCGGTGACGCGATCGGCGCGGCGGGCGACATCATGACCATCGCGGCCGAGGAGTCGGCAGCGCGATCTTCCGAGCGTGACGCCGCCGAACGCGCGCGTCTGCTGGAGGTGCTCGGCGCCGAGCCGACCGCTCGCACCCAGCCACCGCACATCCGCTCCCAGGTGAACGCGCTGGAGAAGGAGCAGAAGTCTCGCGCGACGCGCTTCACCCGCGACGTCATCGACCGGTCCCTCATCGACCTGTTGTCCGTCTATCGCGACGCCCTGGTGGTGCGGGCACAGGCCGGCACGGCGCTGGTCAACGAGGACAGCCGCCAGGTAGTCACGCGGGTGGCGGAGGTGCTCGACCCGGACTGCCTCCTGCGTGCGATGGACGCCATCGGCACGGCCCGCGAGCGCATCGACGCCAACGGGGCGCCGCTGCTCGCCCTCGAGGCCATGGCCCTGGACCTGCGGCTGCCGCGCTGAGCGTCGGCCGCCCGGCACCCGCGTGCTGGATCGTGACCTCCCCGAGGAGAGAGTGCCCAGCCGCCTCGCTTATCGTGCCGCCATGACACGTCGTGCCCTCGGAGCCCTCTCGGCAGCCACCGCGTTCGCCGTGCTCCTCGGCGGGTGCTCGACGCTGGACGGCCTCCGCTCCTCGCCGACGGTCTCCGTCAGCCCGCAGGCGCCCCCAGCGGGCTCAGAGACCCTGAGCACGTACTACGCCCAGTCCCTGGCCTGGACGGACTGCGGCGGAGCCAAGTGCGCCAACCTCAAGGTGCCTCTGGACTACGCACAGCCCGGCGGTGCCACGATCGAGATCTCCGTCGTCAAGGTGCCTGCAGCCCGGCCGTCGAAGCGGATCGGCTCGCTCGTGGTGAATCCGGGAGGGCCGGGCGGCTCCGGGGTCGACTACGCGCGTGCAGCCGACTTCATCGTCGGCAAGGGAGTTCGTGACTCCTACGACGTCGTCGGTTTCGACCCACGCGGTGTCGGCCGGTCGGCACCGATCGACTGCGTCACCGACACCCAGCTGGACACCTTCCTCGGGTCGGACCCCACCCCCGACGACCCGACGGAGGAGCTCGCGTTCGCCGCGACCGCCAAGGGTTTCGCGCAAGCATGCGCGGACAACGCTGGGCCGCTCCTGGGTCACGTCTCGACGCAGGACGCGGCCCGGGACATGGACGTCCTTCGCGCAGCTCTCGGCGAGGAGAAGCTGACCTACCTGGGCAAGTCCTA
>JBDSVV010000035.1:0-9126 GCA_039927035.1 Ornithinibacter sp.
TGCTCGACCAGTGGGAGGGGCAGCAGGCCGCGCTGCGCACCCTGCTGCTGGACAACCACGAGGAGCCGGCACGCCGCGAGGCGCTCGTCGAGCGGGCGGTGCAGGTGATGGGGTCGCTGCTGCGCGCCGGCGTCATCGAGCCCGACGACGGATCGAGCGTCGACGACTGGGCGCCGCCCGAGGCCCCGCCCGTGCGGCACATCCCCGCGGACCGCACAGGGAGTGGCGATCGAGCCACCGCAGTCGACCAGTCCC
Organism: Ornithinibacter sp.; assembly: GCA_039927035.1. Taxonomy (GTDB): domain Bacteria; phylum Actinomycetota; class Actinomycetes; order Actinomycetales; family Dermatophilaceae; genus Fodinibacter. The sequence continues at coordinate 256 of JBDSVV010000035.1, forward strand.
CCTCGGTGGACGGTGCTCCCGACGGCGTGGGCGGCGGGCTGGGTGCGCTCGGGGACATGGACGGCGGGCTCGGCGCGCTCGGCGAGGCCCTCGCCGCCGCAGGCCTCACCGCCACCCCTCCCCCACTTCGTCTGTCAGGAAGCAGCGACACGCCATCGGAATCCCGCGAAACCGACACTTCGACAGACGAAGTCGGGGAGAACGGGGAGGGGCCGGATGCCGTGGAGCCGGGCCCGCTCGAACGTTTCGTCCGGGGCGAGGGCCGCAGCTACCCCGAGGGCCCCTTCCAGGTGGCGCTCGACCTCCACGACGGCTTCGCCCTCAACCAGCCACTGTCGGCATTCGCCCTCGCCGCCCTCGACCTCTTCGCCCCGGAGAACCCGGGCTACGCGCTCGATGTGGTCAGCCTCATCGAGGCCACCCTCGACGACCCACGCCCGGTCCTGATGGCGCAGCGCTTCGAGGCCCGCGGCGAAGCCGTCGGCGCGATGAAGGCCGACGGCATGGACTACGAGGACCGGATGGACGCCCTCGACGACGTCACCTGGCCGATGCCGCTGGCCGAGGAACTCGAAGGGGCCCTGCGCGTCTACCGCCAGCGCCACCCGTGGGTCGACCCACGCGGCCTGTCACCGAAGTCCGTGGTGCGCGAGCTCTACGAGCGGGCGATGACCTTCGGTGAGTTCGTCGCGCACCACAAGCTGGCCCGGGCCGAGGGCGTGTTCCTGCGCTATCTCACCGACGCGTACCGCGCGCTGCGCTCTACCGTCCCGATGTCCGCCCGCACCGAAGAGCTCGACGACATCGTCGAGTGGCTCGGCGAGCTCGTGCGGCACACCGACTCCAGCCTGCTCGACGAGTGGGAGTCGCTGACCCACCCGACCGGCGAGGGGGTCAGCGAGGTGCGCGTCCCCACCGAGAACCGGGCGCTCAGCGCCAATCCCCGCGCTCTCCGGGTCATGCTGCGCCAGGCGATGTTCCGTCGCGCAGAGCTGCTCGCGCTGGGCCGCTATGCCACCCTGGCCACCCTCGACGACGGCCTCACCTCGCAGGAGTGGGCCGATGCAGCAGAGGGCTACTTCACCGAGTACGACGCGATCGGAACGGGCCCGGAGGCTCGCGGTCCGGCATTCTTCTCCGTCTCGGACGACGGCGACGGGGTGTGGGTCGCGACGCAGATCCTCGAGGACCCCGACGGCGATCGGGACTGGCGGATCACCGCCGAGCTCGACATCGCCGCGACCGACGAGGCCCGTGAGCTCGTGCTCGTCACGACGGGGTTGGGCCCCACCTGAGCCCACGCGGCACTCGGGTCGAGGTGCCACCGCACGGATCGACGAGCGAGATCCGCCCCGGCGATCAGGGCTTCCGCGGCCGGCTTCTTCGTCGGCTTGGGCGCGGGTGTCGCGTTTGGCTCCGGGGAGGCGTTCGGCGTCGACGCCGGTGCGGGTCTCGCGCTGCTCGCTGGTGCCGCCGTCGGTGAGGCCTTCGAGCCGCTGGACGGTGCGAGGGCGGGGGGTCCAGATGGCTCGAGCCGACATGAGTTCGCCTTCGCGCGCCGGTCGCCGACCGGATCCGTCGAGCGCGCGTGATGCCACCGAATGCAGCCATCGCACCCGAACGGCTGAGTCGAGGCGCTGTGCGCGGGTTCACGAGCGAGATCACCTGACCCCACCACACCGCCGTGCCGTGGCGGATAGCGTGAGCGACATGACGGCACCCGCGAGGATGCGACCCGCCACGGTGCACGACCTCCCCGGGGTCTACCGGGTGTGCCTGCAGACCGGTCTGTCGGGCGGCGACGCCAGTGACGCCCATACCGATCCCGACCTCCTCGGACACGTGTATGCGGGCCCGTACGTCCTCTTCCCGGATGCCGTGGCACTGGTCGTCGTCGATGCGCACGGGGTCTCGGGCTACTGCGTGGGAGTGCCCGACACCCTCGCCTTCGAGCAGTGGTGCGCGCGCGAGTGGTGGCCCCCGCTGCGCGCACAGCACCCCCTCGATCCCCGGTCCGTCGGCGCCACCCCCTCGGATTCGGATGCCGGGCTCATCCGCCGGTTCCACCACCCGGTGGGGACCGAGCCCGCCCTCGCGGCCTCCTACCCGGCTCACCTGCACATCGACCTGCTGCCCCGGCTGCAGGGCCTGGGCTGGGGGCGCCGACTGATGTGCCGGATGCTGGAGCAGCTCGCAGTGGCTGGCGCGGGAGGGGTGCACCTCGGAGTGGCCGAGGCGAACACCGGGGCTCACGTCTTCTACGAACGGATCGACTTCGCCGTGGTCGACCGCGATGACCGGTCGCGCACCTACGCCCGTTCCCTGGTGACCTGAGCCAACGAGCGTGCGGAGTCGGACATCAGGATGGAGGGTCCGACAGGGGGGCCGCGACCTCGAGATGGTGAGGCCCGGGGCGAGGTGGGCGACACTGTGCAGATGCGGACCTCGGGCGCGCACGTCCTTCTCACCGGTGCCACCGGGACGATCGGCGCAGCCCTGGCCCACCGGCTGGTCGACCGGGGCGCGCGGGTGACCCTGCTGGCTCGCACCCCTGAGTCCCTTCAGGCCCTCGCCCTGGCGACCGGCGCCGCCGCGATCGCGGCCGACCTGTGCGACCGCGAGAGCCTGCGTGGGCTGATCGACCGCGTCGAGGCACGTCAGGGCCCGCTCGACGTGCTCGTCAACAACGCCGGAGTCGACACCACCGGCCTGCTCACCGACCTCAGCGCGGACGAGCTCCGCCGCACCGTCGACCTCAACCTCACCGCACCGCTCGAGCTGTGCCGACAGGTGTTGCCCGGAATGCTGGCCCGGGGCAGTGGACACCTCGTCAACATCTCGTCCCTGGCCGGGGTCGCCACCTTCCCGGGGCTGGCTCTCTACGGCGCCACCAAGGCCGGCCTCACCCACGCGACCTCGGGCCTGCGAGCCGACCTGCGCGACGACCCGATCGACACCCTGGCCGTCGAGATCGGCCCGGTCGCCTCCGAGATGATGGAGCGCATCGCCCGCCACCGGCCCAGCGCTGCGGCATTCGACCGGGTGCTGCACGCCAGGCTCCTCACCCTGCTCGACCCCGATGTCGTGGCGCGCCGCATCGTGTCGGCCATCGAGCACGGTCGGCCGCACCTGCGCCTCCCGAGGCGGGCTGCCCCGTTGGCAGCAGTGGCAGGAACACCCCGTGCGCTGGCCCGAATCGTCCTCTCCGGCATACCGGCTCGTGATTCATCGTCACGACCTCAGCTCAGGGCCGTGAGGTGAGCCGCCGCCGGACCCCGGTGCGTCGGAAGATCGCGGTGGCCACCTGGCGCCCGTCACGCGACGGGCGCATCTATGCCCGCATGGAGGTCGACGCGACCGCTGCCCTCGACTACCTGGACCGGGTGCGCACCGAGACGGGCGAACGCGTTACGATCACTCACGTCGTCGGTGCCGCCTTGGGCCGGGCCGTCCGCGAGGTGCCCGAGATCCGCGCCCGCGTCGTGCTGGGTCGGCTCATCTCGCTCGACTCCTGCGACATCGGCTTCGCGGTTGACATCGAGCAGGGGTCCGACCTGGCTCCGGTCAAGGTGCCGGACGTCGACACGCTGAGCCCGCTCGAGGTCGCACGGGCCGTGGGTGCCGGTGCCGATCGGCTGCGCACGCAGGAGGATGCCGCCTACCGCCGAACGTCCGGCATCGTGGGGTTGGCGCCGAGCTGGGCGATGCGCCCAGCGCTGTCGTTCGCCAGCCTCGTCGCCGGTGGTTTGGGGCGGGCAGTCCTCGGCCAGCCAGGTTTTCCGCTCGGCACGGCATTCGTCTCCAACGTCGGCTCGCTCGGCCTCGACGAGGCGTTCCTCGCCCCACTGCCCTTCGCGCGCACCCCGGTCTACCTCGCGGTCGGCGCGATCCAGGACAAGGCGGTGGTCGTGGACGGGACGGTCGTCGTGCGCCCGGTGCTCGTGCTCGTCGCGACGGCGGACCACCGCATCGTCGACGGGGCACACGCGGGGCAGATGGCCGGCATCGTGCGCGATCTCGTGCTGCACCCCGAGCGGCTCGACCCGATCGCGTAACCTGCTGCGCGAGATGAGTGCGACCCTGACGGCCCGCGGCCTGACAGCCGGACATGGTGCCCGGACGCTGTTCTCCGGCCTCGACCTCGTCGTCGGCGCCGGTGATGTCGTGGGCCTGGTGGGCGTCAACGGGGCCGGGAAGACCACTCTCCTGCGCCTGCTCGCGGGCGAGGTCCAGTCCGAGAGCGGCACCGTCACGCTCGCGCCCGCCACCGCGACGATAGGCCACCTCCCCCAGGAGCCCGAGCGACGCGGGGGCGAGACTGTCACCGCGTTCCTGGCCCGCCGCACGGGGGTCGGCGCCGCCCAGGCCGAGCTCGACGCCTCCGCAGATGCACTGGTTGTCGGCGGCCCGGGGGTCGACGACCGGTATGCCGTGGCGCTGGACACGTGGCTGGCCCTGGGTGGGGCCGACCTGGACGAGCGCATCTGGGTGGTCCTCGCAGACCTCGGCCTCAGCGTGGACCCGAGCACCCCGATGTCGGCGCTTTCTGGTGGGCAGGGGGCCCGGGCCGGTCTGGCGGCCCTGTTGCTCTCGCGCTACGACGTGCTGCTCCTGGACGAGCCCACCAACGACCTGGACCTCGACGGCCTCGACCGGCTGGAGCGCTTCGTCGGTGGGCTCCGCGTCCCGGCCGTCATCGTGAGCCACGACCGCGAGTTCCTCGCCCGCACGATCACTCGCGTGGTCGAGCTCGACCTGGCGCAGCAGAGCGTCGACGTCTACGACGGTGGTTACGACAGCTACCTCGCAGAGCGTGAGGTAGCCCGACGGCACGCGCGGGCGGAGTTCGAGGACTTTGCCGACACCCGCACCGGTCTGGAGCAGCGCGCCGTGATGCAGCGGAACTGGATGGCTGCCGGGGTGCGCAACGCGCGCCGCAAGTCCCACGACAACGACAAGCTCAGCCGCACGTTCCGAGCCGACGCGAGCGAGAAGCAGGCCGCCAAGGCCCGCCAGACCGAGCGGATGATCGAGCGGCTCGACGTCGTGGAGGAGCCGCGCAAGGAGTGGGAGCTGCAGATGACCATCGCGCAGGCGCCACGCTCCGGCACGGTCGTCGCCTCGGCCTCGCGTGCCCTGGTGCGCCGCGGCGACTTCACCCTCGGGCCGATCGACGCCCAGGTCGACTGGGCCGACCGGATCGTCGTCACGGGCGCAAACGGCTCCGGCAAGACCACCCTCATCGCGATGCTGCTCGGCACCCTGCCCGTCGACCGCGGGAGCGCATGCCTCGGGTCGGGCGTGCGGGTCGGCGAGGTCGACCAGGCGCGCAGCCTGTTCCTCGGCTCGGAACCACTCGCGAGGGTCTTCGGGGATGCCGTGCCCGACTGGCCCGACGCCGAGGTGCGCACCCTGCTGGCGAAGTTCGGGCTCGCCTCCGAGCACGTGCACCGCGCGGCCGACTCCCTGTCACCGGGCGAACGCACCCGGGCCGCGCTGGCACTGCTCCAGGCGCGCGGCGTCAACCTGCTCGTGCTCGACGAGCCCACCAACCACCTCGACCTGCCCGCGATCGAGCAGCTCGAGCAGGCCCAGGACTCCTTCCCGGGAACCGTGCTGCTGGTCACCCACGACCGCCGCATGCTCGCCGACGTGCGCGCCACCCGCCGGTGGCACGTGCAGGACGGCAAGCTCACAGAGCTCTGAGCACACCCGGTATCAGGAACGGTCCGACGCCGCTCCTCCCGGGTGACGCATCGCCCCGGCCACCCGGTCGACCCTGGGCGCGAGAGTGCACCGAAGGATGGTTCAGCCATGGCGACCACAGCAGCCGACCTCCCGCTCGAGGCGCTCATCCCCGACCTCCCAGTGGTCCGCACCTACCTGAGCATTCCCGGCATCCAGGGTGACGCCACGGCGCGGGGGCACGAGGGGTGGATCGAGGTGCACTCCTTCGCGTGGGCGGTCTCGCGTGGCACGGAGATCCGCGACGGGGGTGGCGGCCGGTCGCGCTCGATCCCGTCGGCCTCCCCCCTGCGGGTGCGGGCCGTGCTGGACTCCTCCGGCCCGCTGCTGTTCGACGCGGTCACCCGGGGCAGGTCCTTCGCCTCCGCGGTGCTCGAGACCTCGCAGGAGAACGGCCCTGTGGTCCTCTCCTACGAGCTCGTCCACATCCTTGTCTCGTCCTACCAGCTCGCCTCGGTCGCCGCGATGCCGGTGCAGACCTTCGACGTGACGGCGGAGCGGATGACCTTCACCTACCGGCGCCCAGCCGACGACGGGTCGACCGGCACGGGTGTGAGCCAGACCTGGGACGTGGGCCGAGAGCACTGACGAGCCGGCCCCGCGCTCCGGCCACTGGCGCGGCCCGAGATCGAGATGGGAGAGGGGCGGACCGGATTCCGGCCCGCCCCTCATCACGTCACAGCGCGAATGTCGCCAACCACGAGTCGACCACGGGGATGTCGACCCGCTGGTAGCCGCCGAGATAGCGGCAGTTGCTGGTGTAGCCGTGGCTCGTCACGGCGACGAGTTCACCCTTCAGGAAGAGGCCCGTGTTCGACTGGGCGCGGTTCAGCCGCCGACCACCTGGTGCAGACGGATGCCGTGGTCTGCCGCGATCAGCTCGGCAGCCTTCTCCCCGATCATGATCGACGCGGCATTGGTGTTGCCGCTGACGATGTTGGGCATGACGCTGGCGTCGGCGACCCGCAGGTCGGCGATGCCGTGCACGTGCAGGCGGGGGTCGACGACCTCCCCCATCCGGCAGGTCGACGTCTCGTGATAGACGGTGATGGCGTAGTGGCGAGCCATGTCCTCCAGCAGCGCATCGCTCGGCTCGGTGCCGGCCTCGTGGCCGTGAACCTGCGCCAGGTGCGGCGGAATGGCCGGGTCACCCAGACCCCCACCGGGCCACGCCGCGGCGATCTCGAGGGCCTTGCGCATCACGGCGACCATGACCACCACGTCGTGGGGGTCGGAGAAGTAGTTGAGGTCGATGTGCGGCGCGACGGCCGGGTCGGAGCTGACCAGGGTGACCGAGCCCTCGGAGTGCGGCTGCACCGGGTTGGGCAGCACCACCACCTGACCCCGCGAGGGGTCGAGGAACGCGTCCGGGTCCTCGAAGAAGGCTCCCGCGTCGATGTGGAAGACGCCCTCCCAGACTTGCGGTGTGTAGCCACAGGGGAGGAAGCCGATCTGCGCGTCGTGGGTGTGCGGGTCGCCCAGACCGGTGGAGTAGAACGCCACCGCGTCATAGAGCGAGGACGACGCGAGACCGCGTCCCGTGGTGAACCACTCCATCAGGCGGCGCTCCGCCTCTGCCTTGAGTCCGGCCAGCTCGGGTGGCAGATCGGCATCCTCCGCGGGGTCGGCCGGGAGCGGCCCGGCCGGAGCGCGCAGCGCGTCGGGGCCCAGCGAGATCGCGATCTCGGTCATCGTCTCGCCGATGCCGTCGGCGGCGAACATCAGCGGGGTGTGCAGGTGGTCCTTGAGGTGGCGGCCGACGTCGGGCAGGTCCACGACGCAGTCCACCCCGGCCGCGGCGAGCTCCGCGGCGGCACCCACCCCCGAGAGCATCAAGATGTGCGGTGAGCCGATCGCGCCAGCACAGAGCACCACCTCGGCGGCGGCATCGACCTGCTCCTGACCACCGTCGTCGGTGCGGTAGGCCACACCCGTGGCCCGCACGGCATCCCCCTCGCCCGCCAGGAGGATCCGCTCGACGAGGGCTCCGGTGACGACGGTGAGGTTCTCGCGGTCCATGACCGGCTCGAGGTAGGCGTGGTACGTCGAGCTGCGCTTTCCGTCCTTGGTCGTGGTCTGGAAGAGCGAGGCGACGCCCCCGGCCTCTCGGCGGGCGCGGCCGTTGTAGTCGCCCTGCTTCAGCCCTGCGGCCGAGGCGGCATCGACGAACTGCGTGGATGCCGGGAGCACCGGTTCGCGGACGGAGACGCCGACCGGACCGTCGGAACCGTGCGCCTCGAGGTCGGGGTGCAGCTCGGTGCTGTGCACGAACCCCTCGGCCTTGAGGAAGTAGGGCAGCACCTCGTCGTAGGACCACCCCTCGGCACCACCCGCGGCCCAGGCGTCGAAGTCACCCGGGTGCCCGCGCACGTAGGCCATGTAGTTGATGCCGGAGGTGCCGCCGAGCATCTTGCCCCGAGGGACCATCATCCCCTCCCCGACCAACCCCTTCCCCACGCCGCCAGCGTCGCCGGTGAACATCCAGTCCGTCGCCGGGTCGTTCTGCAGGCTGGCCACGGCCGCGGGCATCAGCTCCGCCGGTGGTGGCGCGAATCCCGCCTCCAGCAGGCACACCCGCACGTCAGGGTCCTCGGTGAGCCTCGCGGCGATGACGGCTCCAGCCGACCCCGCTCCCACCACCACGTAGTCGAACCCTGCGTCCTGGGACCCTGTGCTCATGTGCACCACCTCGTCGCGGCGGCCTCGCCGAGCGCGAGACTGCGTGAGGCAAAGAGAACACATGGATGCGCGCACGACAAGGGCCGGCCGCTGTCGAACCTCGCGGCGCGGGCGACGACCTGCATCGGTTCCCGGCGCGCGCCGGCTCCAGCGGACGGGACAGGGCCCGGACCACTGGGGTCCGGGCCCTGCTGGTGTCCGTGAACACCGTCTGAGTGCGCAAGGGGGGATTTGAACCCCCACGCCCTTTCGGACACTGGCACCTGAAGCCAGCGCGTCTGCCATTCCGCCACTTGCGCGTGACGCTCGCGTGAGCCGTCCCAGTGTGCCCGATCACCCGGCATTCCGACAAAACGGGCTCTCACCTCACGCGGCGAGCACGGTGCTTCCACGGGCGGCACCCGACCACGCGTGATCGGATCCCGCCCACGGTCGCCCCTCACCGGC
>JBDSVV010000036.1:0-12837 GCA_039927035.1 Ornithinibacter sp.
GATGAGGTCCGCGTCACCGGCGACCGAGTAGACCTCGGTCACTCCGTCGATGTCGGCGATCTCCTGGGCGACCTCGGGGATGCGGTCGACGTCGGCGCTGATGAGGACGATGGCGGTGATCACGACGCCACACTAGCGGCCCGGTGCGCTGGCCCCGGGTCGTCGCCGACTGCCTCCGTCACCGGGTGCCGACGAAACCGGCTGCGGCCCGACGGGATGCCTCCATCGGCTCGAGCTCGGCACGCACCGGGGCCGAGCCGCCGACGGGGCAGGTCCAGGACCCTTCGACGTCCACGATCCGCACCCCGGGGGCTTCGAGCCAGCGCAAGATCTTCTCGCTCTCCTCGGAGGTGGCTGCGGTGGAGGGAGGCGCCGTCGGGGCGACCACCTCGGCGCTGGCCCGCAGCGCGTCGACGTAGGGCATCGGGTCTGCGCCGCGCGGCGAGGTGGTGCTGCCTGCGAGGCGCCCGTGGCGCACGCACACGACCTCCCACCCACCGAGCACCGAGCGCCGGGCCGCGACGAGCTCACCCATCCGGGCCAGTGGGTCCAGACGCTGCGACATCGTGGTGCCCCGCACCAGTGCGACCAAGCGGTCCCGGACGAGTTGGGCGTCCTCGAAGCGCTCGGCGTCGGAGAGCTCGGTGAGGCGGCTTCGCAGCGCGGTGAGGAGCTCTCTGGTGCCACCGCTCAGCAGGTCCGCGGCCCGCTCGACGACCAGTGCATAGTCCTGCACGCTCTGGGCGCCGGTGCACGGAGCCCCGCAGCGGCCCATGTCGGCCAGGGCGCAGGCGGACCGCGGCCTGGTGGGGGAGAGCCGCTCCAGGCACTGCCGCAACGGAAGCACCTCATGCACGGCGGCGACGGCGGCCTCTGCGGCCGAGCGGGAGCCGAACGGTCCGGCATACCAACTGCCGTCATCGGCGACCGTGCGCACGATGGACAACCTCGGGAACGGCTCGACCGTGAGCTTGACCCACAACGCCCTCTCGGGGTTGCGCGAGCGGCGGTTGTAGCGCGGTTTGTGCTGCGCGATGAGGCGCAGCTCACGGACCTCGGCCTCCAGGATCGTCGCGCAGACCACCGGGGTCACCGACTCCGCGATGCGCACCATCTCACCCATCCGGCGCCGGTGCTCCGAGGCGGTGAAGTAGGAGCGCACCCGGGTGCGGATGGACACCGAGGTGCCGACGTAGAGCACCTGCCCCTGGCCGTCCTTGAAGAGGTAGACACCGGGTGCATCGGGCAGGCCGTCGGCGAGGTGGCGCTTGCGGCGCCGGGCGGGGGAGACCCGCGCGGTGTAGTCGAGCAGCTCCTCGAGGGAGTGCACCCCCAGGGAACCGACCCGCTCCAGCAGGCCGTGCAGCACGTCGACCGTGGCCCGCGCGTCGTGCAGCGCCCGGTGGTCGGGTGTGGTGGTGGCGCAGAAGAGCCGGGCCAGGGATGAGAGCCGGTGGTTGGGGACCTCGTCACGGTGCACGAGCTGGCGGGCGAGGTGGACCGTGTCCAGGACGGCGAAGCCCGGCCAGTCGCGGTCGGTGCGGCGGGCCGCCGCCTTGAGGAAGGAGATGTCGAAGCCGGCGTTGTGCGCGACGAGCACCGAACCCTCGGCGAACTCCAGGAAGGCGGGCAGCGCGGCCTCGATGCGGGGTGACCCCGCGACCATCCCGTCATTGATGCCGGTGAGGACCGAGATGAAGGTCGGGATCGGGGCGCCGGGGTTGACCAGGGTCTGGAACTCACCCAGCACCTCGCCGCCGCGCACCTTCACGGCACCGATCTCGGTGATGCCGCACTCCGCCGGGCTGCCACCGGTGGTCTCGAGGTCGACGACGACGAAGGTCGTGGTGGACAGCGCGGTGCCCAGGTCGTCGAACGTGCCCTGGACCACCATCATGTCGCCGACGGTAGGTGGCGGCACCGACAGGGGCGGTGAGGCGCGCGGCGCAGGTGCGACCGGCAGGTGCTCCCCCGGTGGTCGACCTGCCGGACGTCCCCGGGGTGGTGCGTCGCATCTGGAGGGACTGTCGGTGCCCGCCCCTAGCGTGGATCGCAGACCACCTGGAAGGAGTGAGACGCATGACCGCCAACGACCTCGCACTGACCGTCGAGTGCCGCACCTGCCCCGTGCGCGAGCTGCACTGCGGAGACTGCATGGTGCCCGTGCTCCTCGAGCTCACGGCTCACGCGCCCCGACCTGAGCGCACTCTCGACCGTGAGGAGCGCGCTGCCGTCACCAGGTTGGTGCGGTCCGGCCTGGTGAGCGTCGAGTCCGCCTCCGCGGCTCGGGTGCACCTCGAGAACCGCCCGTCGCAGTCGTCGCAGTCCTCCCCGTCGTGGGGGGCCGCGCAGGCACCCGTGGAGGGCGGCTGGGCGGTCGGCTGAGGCGGCCGTCGTCGCGGGGTTCCTACGATGGGTCCGTGCCTGCTCCACCGACGACCGACCGACCGAGCCCGACAGGGAGGGCGCCCTCCGCTCCGTCGGTCCGCGCGCTTGCCCTGGCGCTCGTGATCGGGTGGGCGAGCGTCACAGCCGGATGCGCCCCCGGGCCCGGGCCGGGTCGCCAGACCCCGTCAGGTGCACCGACATCGGGGAGCTCGGCCAACGCGGCCGCGCCGAGTGCCTCCGCCGGCGTCGACCCGGTGTCAGCCAGGGCTCTTGACGCCCTCCTCACCCGCCGCGAGAAGGCGCTCGCCGACCACGACCGCACCGGGTATGCCGTCACCGTCGCCGACCCGGAGTCGCCGTCCGGCCGGGCTCAGCTCAGCGCGTTCGAGACCGCCGCTGACCTGGGGGTGGTGAGCCTGGAGCACGACCCGTCCTTCACCCGGGCCACCCCCGCATCCTCCGACGTGCTGAGCGTGCTGCTGGCCTATCGCGTGGGGGGAGTCGACACCTCCGATCGCACGGCGAGTGTCGACTACCACCTCGAGCGAACGCGAGGCGAGTGGCGGATCGCCTCCGAGCACCCGTCCGGAACGGGTTCGACCGCTCCCTGGCTGGCGCTGGCCGGTGCCGGCGTGCACCGCACCGAGCACGTCGTCCTGGCGGGCACCGTCCCGGCAGGCGCCCGGGGCGAGTACGCAGACATGGTCGAGCGGTCCCGCGCTGACCTGTCGCGATCCTGGGCCCTCCCCGACCGGGTGCTCGTGCTGGCTCCCTCGACGGAGGCCGAGGCGGACGTGCTCCTCGGCCGCGCCGACGGCGGGGCGCCCGTCGCGGCGACGACCGAGGGGCCGGTGGGGAAGGCAGGAACCGCCACCGGCGACCGGGTCGTCCTGGACCCCGAGGCCTTCGCCAGGCTCACGCCCGCAGGTCGGCAGGTGGTCATCGCCCACGAGCTCACCCACGTCGCGGTGCGCGCCACCGTGCCCGGCCGATCGGAGCCGTGGGTGTCCGAGGGATACGCCGACCACATCGGTTACGGGTATGCCGGTCTGCCGGAGCGGCGCATCGCGGCCCCCCTCGTGGTGGCCGTGCGCGCTGGGCAGGCCCCCACGCGACTCCCCGGTGCCCTCGACGTCGACCCCTCACGCGGGGACATCGGGGTGGCCTACCTGGCGGCGTGGCAGGCGGTTCAGATCCTCGTCGACCAGCACGGGGAGGAGGCGGTGCGGCGCTTCGTGCGAGCAGCCACGAGCACCGGCTCGGAACAGGACGTGCGGGTCGCCACCGACCGGGCACTGCGCGACGTCCTGGGGGTCACCCGCGAGGACCTCACCCGGGACTGGCAGGCGCGCCTTCACTCCCTGGCTGGCTGAGGAGATCTGGTCCATCGCAGGCGCGGCGGGAGCGCCAGCGATGCGGCGACGAGGGCCCCGACGAGCCAGAACTGGTTGTAGAACGCCTGCTTGTTGACCAGGTTCGCGACCGCGAGCACCAGCGCCAGCCAGCGCAACACCTCGGCGACGGGTGGTTGGCGGCGCCACACGGCATACGTCGCGGCCCCGACGGCTCCCAGCATCGCGGCGCCGGTCACCGCGAACGGCAAGGTCACGCCCCATTCGTTGAGGAAGTACAGGTACCAGGTGTTTGCGAAGCGGATCGGGTGGAACTCCAGCAGGGTGGTCACCGTGTCGCCGAAGAACGCCCCGGCGTCGGCCACCACCCAGGGCAGCACGAGCAGCGCGGTCACGCCGCCGGTCACGAGGGTGCGCACCACCCCGAACGGACGCCACACCAGGAGGACCGGCGCGAGCAGGGCGAGGTGTTGCTTGCTCGCGCAGGCCAGCGCGAGCGGCACCACCGCCCACCACGCGTGCCCACGGCGGACGAGCACCGCCCACCAGACCAGCAGCGCGGCGAGCACCGGCTCGGTCCAGGCCTGGTCGATCTGGGTGAGTGTGCCCGGTGCGAGCACGAGCACGGCGGTCACCGCCGCGGCCCGCTCGACCCGACCACGGGCCAGGGCCCACAGGCCGGCGCACAGCACGAGGGACCACACCAGCAGGGCCCAGCGCACGTCACCGCCCAACCATCGGCCAGGTGCCACGAGCATCGCCATCCACGGCAGGTAGGGAAACAGGTCCTGGACCCCCGGGGAGCCGGTCCACTGCTGGGTGTAGATGTTGTCGCCCCGGGCGATGGCGTCCGATCCCTGTTGCAGCACCACCCAGACGTCGATCCTCGGCGCCGGGTCACCGATGATCGCGACCGCGGCGAGCGCGACCTGGGTGGCGACGGCGACCCCGAGGGCGGCCCGCTGGGCCCACGCGTGGCGGTCCAGGAGCAGGGCCGCGCAGATGAGCCCCCCGACGCCGACGATCACCAGTGCCAGGGGAACCCAGCTGCCGCGCAGGTAGGTGAACAGGGGGACCGTCACCGTGATGACGACCGATCCCACGAGGACCAGTGGCGCGAGGGCTCGGGGGACGTCGACCTCGACCCGGCGCACCAGCCACCACGCCAAGAGCGCGGTGCACGCCGTGAGGGTGAGCACGATCGGCACCCGGAACCGCACGACGCTCCACTGGAGCACACCGAACCAGGCCAGCCAGGCGCTGCCCAGGAGCGCCGCCGGGAGCGCCGCCGGGAGGCGTGGTGAGCGATCGGCCAGCTTGGCACGCAGGACGGTGGAGCGCACGGCGTGATGGGGCCTGTCAGCCACCGTAGAGAGCCACGACCTCGTCCTCGAAGTCGCGCATCACGATGTTGCGCTTGAGCTTCAGGGACGGTGTGAGGTGGCCGGACTCCTCGGTGAAGTCGGTGTCGAGGATGGCGAACTTGCGGATCGACTCGGCCTTGGAGACGGCAGTGTTGGCGTCGTCGACGGCCCGCTGGATCTCACCGAGGATCTGCTCGTTGGTGCGAGCAGTTGCGAAGGGCACCGCCTCGAGACCGTTGTTGGCGGCCCACCCCGGATACATCTCGGCGTCGAGGGTGAGGAGTGCGGCGATGAACGGCTGGCCGTCACCGACCACGATGCACTGGGAGACCAGCGGGTGGGCCCGGAGCCGGTCCTCGAGCACCGCGGGGGCGACGTTCTTGCCACCAGCGGTGACGAGGATCTCCTTCTTGCGACCGGTGATCCGCAGGTAGCCATCGCTGTCGAGCTCGCCGATGTCGCCGGTGCGGAACCACCCGTCGCTCACGGCCTCGGCCGTCGCGGTGTCGTTCCCGTGGTATCTGCTGAAGACGTTGACCCCGCGGATGCAGATCTCTCCGTCGTCGGCGATCTTGATGTCCACCCCCGGCAGCGGCTGACCCACCGAGCCGATCCGGATCGCGTCGGGCCGGTTGACGGTGGCGGGTGCGGTCGTCTCGGTGAGCCCGTAGCCCTCGAGGATCGTGACACCGATGCCGCGGAAGAAGTGCCCGAGCCGGGTGCCGAGCGGCGCGCCCCCGGAGACGGCGTACTCGACCTTGCCGCCCATCGCCTCGCGGAGCTTGGCGTAGACCAGCCGGTCGAAGACGCCGTGCTTGACGCGCAGCGCGAACGGCACCGACCCGGCATCCTGCGCCTGCGACCAGGCGATCGCCGTGGCGGTCGCGGCAGCGAAGATCTTCCCCTTCCCGCCCGCCTCGGCCTTGGCCTCGGCCGAGTTGTAGACCTTCTCGAAGACGCGCGGCACCGCCAGGATGAAGGTCGGCTGGAAGGTCCCGAAGTCGTCCATGAGCGTCTTCAGGTCCGAGGAGTGGCCCATCCGGACCCCCGCCGTGACGGCGAGGACCTCGATGAAGCGCGCGAACACGTGGGCGATGGGGAGGAAGAGGAGCGTCGAGGCACCGGGGGAGCGGACCACGTCGGCGAGCTTCTCGGTGGCGTTCTCGGCCAGGGTGAGGAAGTTGCCGTGGGTGAGCGTGACGCCCTTGGGACGGCCTGTCGTGCCGGAGGTGTAGATGATCGTCGCGATGCTGTCGCGGTCCAGGTCCCGTCGTCGGGCGTCGAGCTCGGAGGCCGCGATGCTGTTGCCCTCGGTGCTGAGGGTGTCGACGCCACCCTGGTCGATCACCCAGGTGTGGGCCAGGCCCGGCAGGTCCCCGCGCCCCTGCTCGACGGCTGCCAGGTGGGTCACCGTCTCGACGAGAACGCCGACGCACCCGGAGTCGCGCAGGATCCACGCCACCTGGTCGGGGGAGGAGGTCTCGTAGATGGGCACGGGCACGGCACCGGTGGACCAGAGGGCGAAGTCGGCGACCGTCCACTCGTAGCGCGTGCGGCTCATGATGGCGACCGCCTGCCCCGGCTCGACCCCGGCGGCGATGAACCCCTTCGCGAGGGCGTCGACGTCGGCCGCGAACGTGGCCGCGGTGACATCGGTCCAGCCGCGCCCCGAGCGGGCCGAGAACGTGACCCGACCGGGCTCGGAGGTGGCCCACCGGCCGGGAAGGTCCGCGAGGCTGCCCTCACTGGTGGCCGGGAGGACCAGAGGGGATGACTTCTCGAGCACGATCGGACTCCTTCGGTGGCCTGCGCGTGGTCTGACCCACAACTCTAGGACCCCGCCGAGCGGGTAATCTCCCTGCCATGGCCGACCGCACCCAGTCCACGATCGAGATCCTCGCCTCACCCGGCGACGTCCTCGACGTCATCGCCGACTTCGAGCGCTATCCGGAGTGGGCCGAGCAGGTCAAGCGGTGCACGGTGCTCAGCAGCGACGGCGACGGCTGGGCCGACCACGTCGAGTTCGTGCTGGATGCCGGGGCCATCCGTGACGAGTACGTCCTCGAATACGAGTGGGACGTCACCGAGGACGGCTCTGGTCTCGTCTCGTGGACGCTCGTGCGGGCCGGGCTGCTCAAGGGCCTGACCGGAAGCTACGCCCTGGCCCCGGCGGGAGCCGCCACCGCCGTCACCTACGACCTCGAGGTCGACCTGACGATGCCGATGATCGGCATGCTCAAGCGCAAGGCCGAGAAGCACATCATCAACACGGCTCTCTCCGAGCTCAAGAAGCGCGTCGAGGGCTGATCCGCCAATGCCACGCATCGTCCTCGTCACGGGCAAGGGCGGGGTCGGCAAGACGACGACCGCCGCGGCCACCGCCGTGCAGGCTGCCAGGTGCGGGATGCGCACCCTGGTGATGTCGACCGACGCCGCCCACAGCCTCGGTGACGCCCTCGATGTCGACCTCCGAGAGGCGCGCACCTGGCACGACACCCAAGAGGTCGAGCCGGGGCTGCACGCGCTCGCCGTCGGGGCGCACACGGCCGTCGAGGCCGACTGGCAGGTCTTGCGCGACTACCTCCTGCGGGTGCTCGACGCGATGGGGGTGGATGCCGTCGTCGCCGATGAGCTGACCTCCCTCCCGGGCGCCGAGGAGGTCACCGCCCTCGCGGTGCTGGCACACCAGGCCGGCGAGGGCGACTGGGATCTCGTCGTCGTCGACTGCGCTCCCACCGCCGAGACGCTGCGACTGCTCGCCCTCCCCGAGGTGCTCGGTTGGCACCTCGACCGGCTCCTGCCGGCGCAGCGCAAGCTGCTCACCGTGCTGCGCCCCGCCGCGGCGGCCGCCACCGGTGTGCCGGTCCCCGGTGCGGAGGTGGTGCACGTGCTCCGGGCCTGGCGCGACCTGATGGTCCAGATCCGCACCCTCCTCACCTCACCGCGCGCCAGCGTGCGCATCGTGCTGACCCCCGAGCGGGTCGTCATCGCCGAGAGCCGCAGGGTGCTCACTTCGCTCTCCCTGCACGGGTACGCCGTCGACGCGGTCGTCGTCAACCGCCTCATCCCGCCTGCACCGGAGGGGGAGTCGGACGCGTGGCGCTCGGCGTGGACCGCCGCACAGGAGAGCGGGGTGGCCACGGTCCGGGAGTCCTTCCACGGCATCCCCGTCCTGCGTGCGCCCTACCTCGCCGGTGAGCCCATCGGTGTCGACGCCCTGGCCTCACTCGCGGCAGCCACGGACGCCGACGCCGACGCGCGCGCGCCCGACCTCCGCTGTGACGTCGACGTGCCGCGGATGGACGTGAGCGCTCAGGGCGAGGGTTTCGTCCTCACCCTGCCGCTCCCTCTCGTGTCGGCGGGGCAGGTCGCCGTCTCGCGCCGGGAGGACGACCTCGTGCTCGAGGTCGGCGGGCAGCGGCGCGTCGTCACCTTGCCGTCGGTGCTGCGCCGCTGCACCGTGCGCGAGGCCGCGGTCGGCCGGGGCGAGCTCAGGGTGAGCTTCGAGCGTGACGAGGAGCTGTGGGCCGATGGGCGCTGACCGGTGGGACGAGCAGGTCGGCTCGGTGGCCGACGAGGCAGCCCGGCTCCTGGAGAGCCTGCGGCGAGCGACCGCCGAGGACGACGACCCCGGTGCTGAAACGCCTCCCGGTGAGCGGGACGGCGAGCACGCGCACCAGGGGCCCGAGGCGGACTCGTCGTCGAGCAGTTTGCCGGATGGCGGGCACGACCCCGTCTGCCAGTGGTGCCCGCTGTGCCGGAGCGCGACCGTCGTGCGCTCGCTCAGCCCCGAGACGCTGGCTCGGCTCGCGGACCTGGCCGTCGTCGCGGCGGGGGTGCTGTCCGACCTCGCCGCCCGCCAAGGTCGGAGCGGGGCGGGTCCGGAGGCGGACGGGCCGATGAGTGGGACGGACGAGCGCGCGACACGACGTCCCACGGCATCGTCGCCGCCGTCACGACCGGTCCCGGTCGTCGACATCGATGTGTCCGAGGAGGGCCCCCATGCCTGAAGGTTCGCTGTCCATCGGGATCGACATCGGCGGGACGAAGGTGGCTGGTGGCGTCGTCGACGAGTCGGGCCAGGTGCTCCGGCGCACCCGGCGGGACACCCCGGACCGGTCCAAGAGCCCCCGGGTGGTCGAGGACACCATCGTTTCGGTGATCGAGGAGCTCCTGCAGGACGGTGGTGACATCGGCTCCGTCGGCATCGGGGCCGCGGGCTTCGTCGCGGCCGATCACGCCACCATCGTGTTCTCCCCACACCTCTCGTGGCGCAACGAGCCACTGCGCGACGCACTGGGCCTGCGGGTCGAGCTGCCGGTCTTCATCGACAACGACGCGCACGCCGCGGTCTGGGCGGAGTACCGCTTCGGGGCGGGCCGCGGTGAGAGCCACCTGATGCTCGTCAACCTCGGCACCGGCATCGGTGGCGGGATCGTCATCGACGGCACGGTGATCCGCGGGCGGTTCGGCATCTCGGGGGAGTTCGGACACATGCGGGTCGTGCCCGACGGCGCCCGCTGCGAGTGCGGCAACCGTGGCTGCTGGGAGCAGTACGCCTCCGGCAACGCGCTGGTCCGCGAGGCACGCACCCTGATGATGAACGGCAGCCCCGTCGTCTCCGACCTCTTCGACCGGGTCGGCGGGCACCCCGAGGACCTCACCGGCCCCCTGATCACCCAGGCGGCCCGGGAGGGTGACCCGTTGGCGGTCGAGCTGATCGGTGAGATCGGTCGCTGGCTCGGCGTCGGGATGGCTGACCTCGCGGCCGCGTTCGACCCCGGGATGTTCGTCGTCGGCGGCGGCGTGAGCGCAGCCGGGGACCTGTTGTTGGACCCTGCGCGCGACGCCTTCAGACGACAGCTCACAGGCCGTGGCTACCGCCCGGAGGCCAGGATCGTCGTGGCCGAGCTGGGCAACGAGGCAGGTCTCGTGGGCGCCGCCGACCTGGCTCGCAGCTTCGCGGCCGGAGGTTGACCGACCTGGCGGGCCACCTGCGGGTCGCGACCTACAACACCCGCGACTTCCTCGATGACGGCGCGCTCGCTGCCCGGGTCGTGCGCGCCGTCGACCCCGACGTGCTGTGCTTGCAGGAGGTGCCTCGACGGCTCTTCGCTGGGGTGCGGGTGGCCCGCTTCGCCAAAGCCTGTTCGATGACCTGGGTGGGCGGGCACCGGGGCAGCGGCGGCACGACGATCTTCACCTCAGAGAGGGTCCGCGCCGATCGAGCCGAGCACCACCGGCTGCCGGTGCGCTGGCCCGACCGCACGAGGGGGTATGCCGTGGCGGAGGTCGTCGTGCCCGGCGGTGGTCGGGTGGTCGTGGTGTCGGTGCACCTCGGGCTGCGGCCCGACGAGCGGGTCTCGCACACCGAGGGGCTGCTGGGGCACCTGGCCATCAAGGGCGCGCACCTCGTCGTGGCCGGGGACCTCAACGAGGACGAGAGCGGACCGGCATACGGCCGGCTCGTGATGGGCGGAGTCCTTCGGCCGGTCTCGCCGGAGCGAGCGACCTTCCCGGCGCACTCACCGCGGCGCCGGCTGGACGTCGTGCTCGCCTCGGCCGGTCTGCGCGTCCTGCCGCACCGTGAGGTGGCCCTGCCCGCTGGGGTCTTCGCCGCCGCGAGCGACCACGTCCCGACCTGGGTCGACCTCGCGCTCTCCTGACCGCCCGAGCTCAGAGGCGGGCACCGTCGTCGCCGCTGGTCGGATCCCGGTGGGCGGGCTGACGCAGGACGAGCAAGGCGAATCCCGCCACGGACAGCACCACCGAGGCGATGAACCACCTGGTGCTGTGGAACGGGCGGGCCATCGCGACGTAGAGCAGCAGCAGGGGCCCGGCGACCAGCCCGAGGACCGCACCCCAGAAGTGCAGGTCCTCCTGCGGTGGCAGACGCACGGCCGGTGGCTCGAAGTGCTCGTCGTCCGCATCCTCTTCGCTGCTCACACCCCGCTGCGCGTCGGTGTCGTCAGCGGAGGGTGGCTCGGCCGCGCGCCACGCGGTCGTGGGCACGATGATCGTGAGCGGTGAGGGGTTGATCCAGGACGGGCGGGGCGGAGCCGGGTCGTCCTGAGGCACGATGGCCCGGTCCTCGTCGGTGTCCTCGGCGGACTGCTCCCCGGCTTCGCCGGCTTCCCCGGAATCCTCGACATACCGGGCGTCTGCGGCATCCGCATCGGCGACCTCGTCCTCCTCAGGCCCGGCCCGGCCGGCCTGCACGCCATCGGCGCTGGGCAGGGGGGAGTCCCACTGGGAGATGATCGAGGCGAAGCGCTCCTCGACGTCCCGCTCGTCCATACCGCCGGCACGATCGCCCACCGGTGCTCCTTGATGACGTGAGGTCTGCAGAGACGATCTTCGCACGAGTGGGGGCGCCCGCGGCCGGGTGACCCGTGGACTAGAGTCGGCGCACACGCTGCGGAAGGGTGGTCCAGTGTTCTACTGGTTCTTGAAGACGGTGGTGCTGGGTCCGATCCTGCGTCTGCTGTTCCGGCCCTGGGTCGAGGGCGCCGAGCACATCCCCGAAGAGGGGGCCGCGATCTTCGCGAGCAACCACCTCTCCTTCTCCGACTCCATCTTCCTGCCGCTGATGGTGCCGCGGCGGATGACCTTCCTCGCGAAGTCCGACTACTTCACCGGGGTCGGGATGAAGGGGCGGCTGACGGCCGCGTTCTTCAAGGGCGTCGGGCAGCTGCCCGTGGACCGTTCCGGGGGGCGGGCCAGCGAGGCCGCGTTGCGCTCGGGCATGAAGGTCCTGGGCCGCGGCGAGCTCCTGGGTCTCTACCCCGAGGGCACCCGCAGCCCCGACGGTCGGCTCTACAAGGGGAAGACCGGCGTGGCCCGGATGGCGCTGGAGGCAGGGGTTCCGGTGATCCCCGTGGCGATGATCGACACCGACAAGGCCCAGCCGACCGGCAAGAAGATCCCCCACCTCATCCGTGTGGGCGTGCGCATCGGTGAGCCGCTGGACTTCAGCCGCTACGAGGGGATGGAGGGCGACCGCTTCGTGCTGCGCTCGATCACCGACGAGCTGATGTACGCGCTGATGGAGCTCTCCGGCCAGGAATATGTCGACATGTACGCCACCGCGATGAAGGACCGCATCGCGCGCGAGAAGAAGAACAAGGCCAAGGAGGTCGCCGACGCGGCACGTCCCGGCCGGGCCGTGTCCGAGCTCGAGGACGTCCTGGATGCCGGGGGCCTCGGGGAGGACACCGGCCCTCGCCGACACGCGAGCTGAACGGCGCAAGCATGGGGGTCCTGGGGCCGAGGTCGCCCCGCACCGGTCGGCGCGAACCGGTCGTCGTCGAGTCCTTCCACCGGGGTCTGGACATCTTCCGGCCGCTGGCGGCTCTGTATGCCGGCTGGCTGGTCTGGGGCCGGCACGAGAGCATGGTCCGGCCGTGGGTGGCCGTCGCCGTGCTGGCGGTGATGATGGCGTGGTCCTTGGGCCTGCTGGTCTATCGGCGGCGCACCCTGCGGGTCATCGTCGTCGAGGTCGCGATCGCGGTGGTGGGCATCCTCGCCACCGTGGCAACCGAGTCCCCGGATGCGATCGCCGCGGGCCAGTTCACCATTCCGACCATCTGGGCCGCTGGCTCGGTGGCCGGCGGAGCCGTCGTCGCGGGAGCGCGCGGCGGACTGGTCGCCGCGGCCGCCATCGCGGCGGCCGACATCATCGAGGTCGGGGTGCCCAGCCAGTCCACGGTGCACAACATCGTCCTGCTCGTGCT
>JBDSVV010000037.1:0-4822 GCA_039927035.1 Ornithinibacter sp.
CCGCACCGCGGGTCGTAGTCCTCGCGGGGGCTCACCTCCGCCCACCAGGTCGGCCGACCCAGCCGGTTCGTGGCGTGGAGCTGGTGCAGGTCCAGGGCCGGAGGACGAGGAGCGTTCGGGTCCCAGCCGGGGCCGGGAGCGCGCGGCATTCCATCGGCCAGCTCGACCGGGTCGAGCATCGCGACGAACTGGTAGTCCTGCCACATGGGGTCATCTGCCGTCGGCCGCTGCGGTCGGCCCAGGACGAACCCGTCTGCGCCGATCTCGACCGGCAGCTCCCAGGCGTACTGCATCTCGTTGGTCCATGAGTCGCCGCTGTCGGTGTCGACCCACCCGTAGTTGCCGCGGTCAGCGCCCTGGTCACGTCGTTCACCGTCGGGAAGCGCCACCTCGAGCCCCACCCCCCTGACCAGCCGACCCACCACGGTGTGGTCGGCTCCGTGTAGCGGGCGCCGGTGCAGCTCGAAGGAAAGCGCTCGCCAGCGCCACGGCGAGGAGCGAGCGAGGCCGCGGAACATCTCGGAGGTCGGCTGGGGCACGTCGACCAGTGCATCACCGCGCGCCGGCCCGGGTCCACCGAGTAAACCGGGCGGCGACCACCTCGGCCTCTGGAGGGTCACCGCGGGCTGCAACCCGGACAACCACGCCTGCGCCCTGGGTGAGCGGGCGCACAAGGGGGGGTGGAGACGCCGCGGCTCGGCTGCGGCATACTGGAGCGTGAACGTGCTCCGGGGTCGGTGCAATTCCGAACCGGTGGTGACAGTCCACGACCCGACCGCAGCCAGCGGCCGGTTGACTCGGTGAAACTCCGGGACCGACGGTGAGAGTCCGGATGGTAGGAAGCACGTGTCGACGCGGCCCTCGGGCCTCGTCGGCGGTCGTCTCGGCGGCGCATCCCTGGGTGCGCGCCTTCTCGACCACCCGCCCGGAGCCCGGACGCACCACCGTCTCGAGGCACGAGGGCAGGACATGGACCAGAGCACCGCGCTGATGCAGCGGGCGCTTGATGCTGCCTGGCTGGGCCCGGAGGCCGATCCCAACCCCCGCGTCGGCTGTGTCATCACCGACCCGTCCGGGACGGTCGTCGGCGTCGGACACCACCGGGGAGCGGGGAGCCCCCATGCCGAGGTCGATGCGTTGGCTGCGGCGGGCGACAGAGCGCACGGCGGCACCGCCCACGTCACCCTCGAGCCCTGTTCCCACAGCGGGCGCACGGGCCCGTGCACCGAGGCACTGTTCGCCGCCGGCATCGCGAAGGTCGTGTATGCCGTGGCCGACCCGGACCCGATCGCCGGCGGCGGTGCCGGCTGGCTGGCGGAGCGGGGGGTCGAGGTCAGTGCGGACGTGCTGTCCGCCGATGCCGAGGCAGTGAACGCGTCCTGGCTGCACGCCAGGCGCACCGGCCGGCCCTGGGTCGTGTGGAAGGCGGCGTCCACCCTGGACGGGCGCACCGCAGCCGACGACGGTTCGAGCCGCTGGATCACTGGCGAAGCGGCCCGTGCCGACGTGCACGCGCTGCGCGCCCGATGCGGCGCGGTGGTGGTGGGCACCGGCACCGCGATCACCGACGACCCCCGTCTCACGGTTCGGACCGCAGACGGGTCGACGGCGGCCCGACAACCGCTGCGCGTGGTCGTCGGCAACCGCGCCCTGCCAACGGGGGCCGCGCTCGCCGACGAGAGCGCCCCCACCCTGCACCTGCGCACCCACGACCCCGACGAGGTGCTGGCCTCGCTCCACGAGCGAGGTGTGCACCGCGTGCTGCTCGAGGGCGGCGCGACGCTGGCCGCCGCGTTCCTGCGCGCTGGCCTCGTCGACGAGGTCGTGCTCTACCTCGCTCCGGCCGTGCTCGGCTCCGGCGCTCCCCTCGTCGCCGACCTCGGCGTCCACACCATCACCGACGCCCTCCGGCTCCACCCCAGCGACGTCACCGTCATCGGGCAGGACCTCCGGATCACCGCGCGGCCCCAGAGCACCCCCGTCCCCCGAAAGAGGAGCTGACCCACGTGTTCACCGGCATCGTCGAGGAGCTCGGCACCGTCACGGCCATCGAGCACGCCAGCGACTCGGCCCGGCTCACCATCCACGGCCCAACCGTCACCGGCGACGCCACCCACGGCGCCTCCATCTCGGTCAACGGGGTGTGCCTCACGGTCGTCACCCACGGCGACGGCGAGTTCACCGTCGACGTGATGCAGGAGACCCTCGACCGTTCGAGCCTCGCCACGCTCACTGCCGGGGACCGGGTCAACCTGGAGCGGGCGATGTCCGCCTCGGACCGGTTCGGTGGGCACATCGTGCAGGGTCACGTCGATGGCACCGGCACGATCGTCGAGCGATCGCCGGGGGAGAGGTGGGAGGTCGTGCGCTTCAGCCTGCCTCCCGAGCTGTCCGGCTATGTCGTCGAGAAGGGCTCCATCACGGTCGACGGCGTCAGCCTCACCGTCGTCGACGTCACCGACGACGCGTTCTCCGTCTCTCTGATCCCCACGACGCTCGAGCTCACCACGTTGGGGCGCAGAGGGATCGGTGACCCGGTCAACCTCGAGGTGGACGTGTTGGCGAAGTATGTCGAGCGGCTCCTCGCAGCCCGGTTCGGGGCAGGGAACGTGGAGACGTCATGACCTTCGCGAGCATCCCCGACGCGTTGGTCGCCCTGCGTGCCGGCCGGCCCGTCCTCGTCCTGGACGACGAGGACCGCGAGAACGAGGGCGACGTCATCCTCGCGGGAGAAACCCTCACCGATCCGTGGCTGGCCTGGACCATCCGGCACTCCTCCGGCTACATCTGCGCGCCGATGACCGACGAGACCGCCGATCGGCTCGGGCTGCCGCTCATGGTGGCGGACAACCGGGACCCGCTGCGCACGGCATACACCGTCACCGTCGATGCGGCCGCCGTCGTCACCACGGGCATCTCGGCGGCGGACCGCGCCCACACGATCCGCACCCTCGCGGATCCGGCGGCGGTCGCCACCGACCTGATCCGGCCCGGTCACGTCGTGCCGCTGCGCGCGCGCCACGGTGGAGTGCTCACCCGACCCGGCCACACCGAGGCCGCGGTCGATCTCTGCCGCCTGGCCGGCCTTGCGCCGGTGGGGGCGATCGGCGAGATCGTCGACGATGACGGCGCCATGGTGCGCACGCAGGGGGTGCTCGCACTGGGGGAGTCGACGGGGCTCCCGGTCATCACGATCGCGGCTCTCGTCGCCTGGAGGCAACGCCACGACCGGGTCGAGCGGGTCGCGCAGACCGTCCTACCGACCGAGCACGGCACCTTCAGGACGATCGCCTACCGCGACGTGGTGTCCGGCATCGAGCACCTGGCCCTGGTCAGCCCGCAAGGGCTCCCCGAGGACCAGCCGCTGGTACGCCTCCACTCCGAGTGCCTCACCGGCGACGTGTTCGGCTCCCAGCGCTGCGACTGCGGGCCACAGCTGCAGGAGGCACTGCGCCGCATCGCGATGGAGGGCGGGGTCCTCGTGTACGTGCGCGGCCACGAGGGTCGCGGGGTGGGGCTCGGGGCGAAGCTGCGGGCCTACGAGCTCCAGGACCGGGGCCGCGACACCGTGGACGCGCAGGTCGAGCTCGGCCTGCCGATCGACGCCCGCGAGTACGCCGCCGGCGCAGCAGTGCTCGTCGACCTCGGGGTCACCGCGGTGCGGCTGCTCACCAACAACCCCGCCAAGGTCGCAGCGCTGCGCGACCACGGAATCGAGGTGCCGGTCGTCGAACCGCTGCGGATCCCCCCGCTCGCCTCCAACGCGGCCTACCTTCGCACCAAGCGGGACCGCATGGGGCACGACCTCGACATCGACACCACCCCCACGGACGCGGCCGGCTCGGCCCCGTCGGACGAAAGGATCACCCACCCATGAGCGGACACGGAGCACCAGAGGTCCGGGTCGACGGCACGGGTCTGCGCGTCGCGGTGATCGCCGCCTCGTGGCACGTCGAGGTGATGGACGGCCTCGTGGCGGGCGCCCTCCGCGGTCTCGTCGACGCGGGAGTGCAGCACCCCACCGTCGTGCGCGTCCCCGGCACCGTCGAGCTCAGCGTGGCGTGCGCCCGACTCGCCCCGACGCATGACGCGCTCGTCGCACTCGGCGTCGTGGTCCGCGGCGGCACACCGCACTTCGAGTACGTCTGCCAAGGAGTGAGTGCGGGGCTCACCCAGGTCGCGGTGAGCACCGGCATCCCCATCGGGTTCGGCGTCCTCACCTGCGACACCACCGAGCAGGCGCTGGACCGGGCCGGGCTTGATGGCTCGTCGGAGGACAAGGGCCATGAGGCCGCGACGGCCGCTGTGGCCACCGCGGTCACCCTGCGTGACGTCACCGCGACCGAGACGGGGGCGGGGGCGTGAACGGCATCCGGGAGGCCCTCGCCTGGATCCAGGGTGAGTCGATCTCGGTGGCCGGGCACCCGCTGCCGTGGATCGAGATCTTCGGCAACGCCTTCGGGTTCGCCTCGGCGATCCTCGGGATGCGCCGCAAGATCTGGGCGTGGCCCATCGGCATCGTGGGCAACCTGCTCCTCTTCCTGATCTTCATCTCGGCGACCTTCGAGGCCGACGCCCGCACACCGTTGTTCGGCCAGGCGGGCCGTCAGGTCTTCTTCATCATCACGAGCGTCTACGGCTGGTGGCGCTGGACCGAGCACCGCAAGGCCCGACTGGCTGCCGGGGCGCCGGGCGACACCCCTGCCATCACCCCTCGGTGGGCGAGCGCGCGGGAGCGTTTCGGCTACGTCCTGGCCTGGCTCGGGCTCGTTCTCCTCGCACAGTGGGCCCTCGCCGGAATCGGCGCGGCCTGGCCCGCGCC
>JBDSVV010000038.1:0-10293 GCA_039927035.1 Ornithinibacter sp.
GGGCCAACAACGACGCCCCGACCCCGTTCGTGTGGACCGCCACAGCCGAGTCGATCCTGGCCAAGGTCACGCGAGCCCGCCGCAAACTCGAAGAAGTAGCAAGCCAATAGCGAGACGGACCACTAGCCCTCACCGCCGCGATCTGGCACAACGACAACATCGGCGCGCCCAGCCTACCCGCCCACACCGCCTACGACCACTGAACCGGGGATCACTCATCTAGCCAATTCCGACGTCGTGCGGACCGACGTGGGCTGCGGGTTCGTGGGTGGCTGACCCGGGCACCGCCACCTCCTTCGATACCGCATGCTCTGTGGATTGAGTCACCGTGCGCCGGCCCCGGCCGTCATGAAAGTCACGGAGAGCGCCCGCCATGGCGCCTGGGCTCACAGGCTCAATCAAGAGACGACCTAGACTCTCCGAGTGACCACCCTCACCGTCCTGATGACCATGTACCACGGTACCTCCGTCGATGAGTTAGAGCGGGCCGTCGCCTCGATCGCCGCTCAAACGCGTCAACCGGATGAGTTTCTCATCGTTGTCGACGGACCCGTGGACAATCTCGTCGATGGCGCGATCATCCGAGCGACTGCCGAGAATCGACGCATCCGCGTCGAGCGACTTGCACACAACATGGGAAATGGGCGCGCTTCAGCACGTGGTGTTCTGGTGGCCAGCGGAGACTTCATAGCCCGCCAAGACAGCGATGACGTCTCCCTTCCTAATCGGCTCGAACGCGAACTCGCGGCGATGGAGGCACGCCACCTGGATTTGGTGGGCACGGCTATGCTCGAGTTTGAGGAGGATCCAGTCAACATCGTCGGTATCCGCAGAGCACCCACCACTCACACCGCAATCGTGCGTCGCCTCCGGGTCAACAACCCCTTCAACCACCCAACAGTCATGTTTCGCCGTGATGTCGCGCTCAACGCCGGGGGGTACGTCGACGTCCCATTCCATGAGGATTACGACCTCTGGGCGAGGATGATCTCCGCGGGCGCTAACACCGCCAACCTGCCTGACGCTCTCGTCCTCTTCAGTGCAGGTGGGGGAATGCTGGCCCGGCGAGGGGGCTGGAAGATGCTACAGCACGAGGTCCACATGCAGCGCCGACTTCGCGAGGCGGGGGTGATCGGATGGGTTCTGACAGTTCGCAACCTCGCCCTCAGAGGCACCTTCCGGATCCTGCCGCCCAAGTTGCTCACCACAGCCTACTCGGCGTTGTTCCGTCGCGATGAGCCCGCCTTCGCCGTTGGCACTGAACTGCCCCGGGGTCACGTGAGTGGTGACAGCGCATGACCCTGATCCTGGTTGCGCGTTAGTGATGGCTTGGAGCGCGATTCATCTCGAGGGGAACTTCACGATCGTGGCACCTGAATGAGTCTTTCTGATAACGACCCCGGAGCCCATCCCGGCGATTGGCAGGAAGGCTCCGTGGACGGGGAGAGCACATCCGCGCGTCTGACCGGACCGAATGAGCTACGAAACCGTGCCTCACTTAGTGCCTATTCGACGATCATTCAAGGTGGTGCCCGACTAGGATTCAGCGTCCTGGTCGGGCGACTGGGATCACGAGAACTACTCGGCCAGACCAACAGCTCACTCTCGATTGCCGTGCTCGCAAGCCAACTGGGCGCGGCCTCGACTGCACAGGCTGGAGTGCGCTTCGTCTCCCAGAGCAAGACCCTCGGCGACGACGACGGAGCAGCAAGGATCGGTCGACACATCGCGAACCGGCTGGCCATGCTCGCACTCATCGTGCCCACGACGGCGGCATTGGTGGCGTCGCTCTTCTTGGGCTTCGACTCGCGACAGATAATTGTGACGATGGTGCTGGCGTGGGCTTATGCGATGTACAGCGCACTGCGTGGAATCCAGTTCGGTCGCCTCGGCTTCCGGCATGTCGCGTTCTGGGACACCGTTGCAGCAGGCACCACGCTGCTGACAACCGTCCTGGTTCTGACCCTCGACCTGACTGACCTCGCTCTGCTCCCGCTTACTCTGGGCTACCTCCTGTTCGCCGTTGCGTCCTGGCCCGCGCGCGTGGCTTCGCGCGTAGAGCGCGACCTTCGTCGGACGATCGACAAGTTCATCGCCTACGGCACCATCGCCACCATTGCGAGTGGAGGACTACTTCAAGCATCGCAGATCGCAGCACGCTACCTCGCGGGATCTGCCGGAGCTGGGGACTACGCCGCCGCCCTCTCCTTGGCAACACCAGCCTCAATGTTGTCGGTGGCCTTGAGCACCGTCATCGTGCCCCCCCTCGTCGCTGCAGCCGGACGCGGCGACCGCTTGGCGGTGCGACACCACGCCGACTTGATTCTGCGACGCCTCACAACCATTTTCGTCGGAGTCTTCGGGGTGTTGATCCTCGCCAGTCCGATAGGTATCGCCGTCTTCTACGGGGTGGCATTCGAGCAGTCTGCTGCTCTGCTGCCGGTCTTACTCCTTGCTGTCATGCTCATGTCGATCTCGCTGGGTGCCGCTACCGCACTTCAGTCGACCCAGAGCCGCGGACCGCGAATCGTGGCCATTCTCAACGTCGCTGGACTCCTGGTCAGTCTGGTCACCTGGTCGGTACTCGGTTCGGCGTACGGCACGATGGGCGTCGCGGTCGGCTTCCTCGTGGGCTCGTTGGTCACGTCCGTTGCCCTGGTTGCCGTCGCTTGGCGTGTCGAGCGACAACACTGGGGCGACCTGCTGGTCCGATTCCTATCGGGAACAGTCCTCTTCACGATTCTTGCGGTGGTGACTCGGGATGTCCCTGGCGTCGCCGGCAGGGTGGCACAGTTGTGTGCCGTCCTTTTTTTCGCGCTCGTCTGGGGGGCTATGATGCGGCGCGATGTGCTCGCCCTTTGGCGCACAGTAAGAGGGACCACCAAGTAGGAACCCCAAGACCCACGCTTCTGAAGAAGGCCAGCCACGAGCCGCCCAAACGCTGCGACATGACCGTGATCACATAGGATCAGGGCGATGGAGGCAATGGAGCCGGTGCACCCCGCAAATCAGGACGTCTGGCTCGTGATCCCCCTCTTCAACGAAGCGTCCGTGATCGGCGACGTCGTCCGAGGCGCGCGCTGCACGTTCACGAACGTCGTGGTGGTCGACGACGGGTCCTCCGACGGCGGAGCGGCTGCCGCGGAGGCGGCGGGTGCAGTCGTCGTGCGCCACCCGGTCAACCTCGGTCAGGGCGCTGCGCTCCAGACCGGCATCTCGTACGCCTGCTCGGTGCCCGACATGCGATGGGTCGTGACCTTCGACGCCGACGGCCAGCACCAGGTCGACGACGTGCTCGTGATGCTGGCCAAGGCGCGAGAGGAGGACCTGCAGGTCGTCTTCGGCTCGCGATTCCTCGACGACCGCACCAAGGCTGGTTTCGCGAAGAGGGTCATGCTTCGACTGGCAGTCGGCTACACCAACCTCACCACCGGCACCAGGCTCACCGACGCCCACAACGGTCTGCGGGTGATGCGCCGTGACGTGGTCGAGAGTCTCGACATCACCCAGAATCGGATGGCTCACGCCTCGGAGCTCGTGGCACAGATCGGGGAGATGAGGGTGCGTTACGGCGAGGCCCCGGTGCACATCCTGTACACCGACTATTCCAAGACCAAGGGTCAGTCGCTCTGGAACTCGGTCAACATCCTCGTGGAGCTGATGTTTAGATGAAGATGGTCCTCATCCAGGTCTTGCTCATCGCAGTGGTCATCGCTGTTGTGGCTCGGCTGTTCCGGTCACGCGGTGCACGAGCGCAGGCAATTCGTCGAGTCGGGCTCGTAATTTTCGCCGCCTTCGCAGCCGTGTCGATTCTTTTCCCTGCGGTGTGGAACCGGATCGCGACGTTCGTCGGTGTCGGACGAGGCACCGACATGGTGCTGTACGCACTGGTCGTCGCGTTCCTCAGCTTCACGGTGACGACCTACTTGAGGTTTCGGGATCTCGAGACGAACTATACCAAGCTTGCGCGTCGCATCGCACTGGACGAGGTGTTGCGAACCGAGGAGGGTCCGCCCGCCACTACTGGCCCAGAGAAACGCTGATCTGTCATTCGTCCATGATGGTCTCACTTTATCGAACGCGGTAGAGTTCGATAGTTTTGTCCGGAGTGGAGAACACCAGTTCCCAGCCGGACGGGACTGTCGGATGTTCCGAAAGCCATCCCTGGATGTTCAGGTTGCAGTGCACGCAGACCGCTGGGTCATGGGCGCTGTAGAAAAGGACGGCGTCGCCACTGTGCGGCTCGGAGTTCTTCGTGAGTGCGCGCCCTTCACCGGTCCACACCTTGCTCCCACCGAAGCTTGCTCGCTGGAAGACTGGGAGCAGGCGAAGCGTCCGCGTGTCCGTCCACACTGTCTCCGGTGCGAAGCCTGTTTCCGACGCATAGTCGCGCAGCTTCTCGAGCGCGTCCCCCCCGTTCGGTGCGAACGATGGCGTGTTGGTCATGAACTGTTGCGCGTGGAACACGGGAACCGTGCAGACTGCCGCTGCCAGGATCCCGGTGGCTATGCCCCGTTTCGACCGTGTCGTCAGGGCCCACCTATCGGCGCACCACCGGACCGCGATCGCGGTCACCCCTCCCATTGCGAGCGCCACGGCAGGAAAGAACTGGATCCAATAGCGAGAGTTGGATAGGTCTCCGAATGGCCGTTCGGGCAGCAACAGACCCCCCGCCAAAAGATTGAGACCGTAGACAGCCAACAGACCGAGGGAGATCCTCCGCAGGGGCAGGTTCCGGGCGGCGGCCGCCAAGCTGGCGATGATCCCGGTCACCACCACCCAGATCCCGTCCGGACGGGTCTCGAGCGCCGTACGGGGAATCGTGAGGAAGCGATCCCATCGCGAGAACTCAAGTGGAACCGCCGGTCCGGGCGATGGCGGCCGAATCGGAGGCGGGTACCCGGCACCTGCCGGGTTCTCGCCCACGAGGATGTGCGCCTTGAGCAGCGGGTCGCCGTAGACGAACCAGCTGATTCCGACGTCGACCATGAGCCAGAGGCCGACGGTCACGGCGACCGTACCGAAGGCCCGCAGCACAGACCCTCGACGCCACAGCAGCAACATCACCAGCGGAAAGCTGAGCATTGCAGTCTCCCGAACCTCGAAGCTCCACCCGAGGAGGAAACCGGTCAGGAGGAGCCAGACGACGCCAGATCGACCACGGAAGTCGCGATCACGGGCCCTCAGGGCGGCAAAGGCAGCGGAGTAGATGATTGCGATGGCCATGACGTCGGGGTAGAAGCGAGTGAGGTTGTAGAAGACGACGGTATTGGAGAACAGCACGACCACAGCGACGAGACCGGCAACAACTCCCCAGAATCGCCTCCCTATCAGGTAAACCATCGCAGCAAGTATCCCAGTCGACAGCAGCGGCCAGAAGTAGTAGGTGGCCTCAGCGTTCTTGAACAAAAAGGCGGGCGGAATGTTGGCAAGGAAGATGCCATAGCGCGAAAGCCCCAGCGCCACCCAGTTGTCACTAGGGAACTCCAGTGTCTGTAGAACATAGTGGTAGGGGTCCGTGGGCACGATCGGGGAACGCCAGACGAACGCCACCGCCATGACCAGGAGGGCGACGGCCGTCGCGGCGCCAACGTCGCGACGGCTTGTCGGTACACCAGCGAGCCGGTCCGGCCGAGGCTCATGGGGAGTAGGCATTCTCAGGTCTCCACGGTGTTTGACGGTCGAGGCGAGCCCAAGGATATGCCGAGCACACCTGAGCCGCCGACTCGGCGCCTCAGACCCCAGGCGTCAGAGCCGCGGAGTCCCCTGGTCCTCGTTGTAGCGAGAAAGCACCTCATCCATCGGTCCGTCCATCACCAGCTGCCCGGACCTGAGATACAGCCCTCGGGTGCTGAACCTGCGCAGGTCCTTCTCCGAGTGCGAGACGAGGAAGAGCGTGCGGCCCTCGGACAGCAGGCTTTCCATGCGCCGGTAGCACTTCTCCCGGAACGCCTTGTCGCCCACTGCGAGCACCTCGTCGACGAGGAAGATCGGCTCGTCAAGCGCGGAGATCACGGCGAAACCCAGGCGCACCTGCATGCCTGAGGAGAGGTGGCGGTAGGGCCGGTCGAGGGCGGCCCGCACCTGGGGGCCGGCGAAGTCGACGATGCTCTCGAAGCGGTCCTCGATCTGGTCCTTGGTCAGGCCGTGCAGGCCCGCTTGCACCCACAGGTTGTCACGGCAGGTGAGCTCGCCACGGAAACCGCCGGTCAGCTCGATGAGGGGGGCCACGCCGCCGTTGACCCGCACCCCCCCGGTATCAGGGAGGAGCACGCCAGCGATCGTCTTGAGCAGGGTGCTCTTGCCACTTCCGTTCCCTCCGACCAGTCCGACCGCCTCGCCCTTGCTGATGTCGAAGCTGATGTCCTGCAAGGCCCAGAAGGTCTCTTTCGAGGAGTTGGAGCGTCCGTGGAAGAGCAGGTCGCGCACCTGCAGCTTGCGGCGTCTGGAGATGTAGAACTCCACCCCGACGTCCTTGGCGCTGATCACCACACTCATGTCACTCAGATCTCCTTGAGCACGGCGCGCTCGAGCCGCGCAAACACCGTCAAACCTGCCACGAGGAGCACCAGGGCCGTGCCGACGCTGACCCCGACGTCCACCCAGTTGACGGAGCGTTCGAACAGCCCGCCGCGGTAGAGGGACAGGATGCCGTTCAGCGGGTTGAACACGAGCACTGCCCGCAACTGCTCGGGCACCGCGTGCGCGCCGTAGAGCACCGGGGAGAGGTAGAACATGAACCGCAGCACGATCCGCACCACCCGCTGCATGTCCGTTGCCAGCACTGTGATCGGCGCCAGGAGCAGTCCGAGCCCGACGAGCAACACGAACTGGATCACCAGCCCCAGCGGGAAGAGAACGAGCTCCAAGTCCAGATGGGCCTGTCCCCGAGCCACATAGTAGATGACGAAGCCGATGAGGATCGGTAGGGACAGCAGGTACTCGACGCCCTTGGCGATGACGCAGCGGATGACCCACACCTCGCGCGGGAGGTTCGTGGAGCGGACGAGCTTCGCCTCCTGGATCAGGCTCTTGGTGGTGTCGTTCACCGACCCGGTGAACCACTGCCACCCGAGCAGCCCGGAGAGCAGGTAGAGGAAGTAGGGGGTGTCGGCCACCCGCTTGCCGGCGTCGAAGACGAACGTGAAGACCACGAAGTAGACCGTCGCCATCAGGAGCGGGTCGAGCACGGTCCACACGTAACCGAGCACGCTGCGCGAGTATCGAACCCGCAGATCGCGCTCGACGAGAGTGCCGAGGATCTCGCGCCGACTCCAGACCGCCCTGATCCGCTGGATCATCGGCGGGACCTCGCTTCGATCGTCTCGGTGGGGCTGGCGCGGCGCGCGCCGAGCCGAGGATACGGCACGGGTCGTGGGCGGGTGTCGAGCATCGCTCAGATGAGCCGTTCGAGTCGCAGCACCCCGTCGTCCTCGACAAGGAGGCCGTCGGCGAGCAGGGTGTCCCTGAGCCTGGCGTACTCCCCTGGGTCGCCCGCCGAGAAGTGTGCCAACCTCGTCAGGAAGAGGGC
The DNA here is from genome assembly GCA_039927035.1 of Ornithinibacter sp. GTDB lineage: Bacteria > Actinomycetota > Actinomycetes > Actinomycetales > Dermatophilaceae > Fodinibacter. The sequence goes on from JBDSVV010000038.1 coordinate 7,532, forward strand.
GATGGACCGGAAGCTGCGCGTGATGACGAGGTTGGGAGTGCCCGTCGTGCAGTTGAAGTCCGTCACCGGGGTGCGCCAGTCTCCGTAGTTCTCGGTGAGGTAGCGGTCGGCGTCGGCCGGGCCGAGCACGTCCACCCCGCCCACCGTGTAGGGCGCCAGGTCGAAGGCGGTGTTCTCCCACTGGTGCAGCGAGGACCCGTGCCACATCATCTCCCCGGAGGGGTGGTGCACGAAGACGTCGACGTTGATGCCGCTGGTGTGGATCAGCTTGACGAGCGCCAACGCCCGCTCCACGGCATACCGGCCGTCGTGCTCGCGGACCACCGACTGGGCGTCGTCCACCTTCTTCACCACGAACCTCGGGTCGGCCGCGAGCGTCGCGATCATGGCCGGCATCGTCTCGGCGTCATACGTGATGCCCACGTCGACGTCGTAGTCGTGGGCCAGGAAGCCTCCCTCGCGCACGAGCCCGAGGAACGTGCCTGAGATGACGTACCACTTCCAACGGGGCACGGGGAGCGCAGCGGCGAGGTCGGCGAGTGCAGAGCGCGCGTCGTCGAGGTTGAAGTCTCCCTCGCGCGGGGCGCCCGCTGGCGGTGCGGTGCCGGTCGCGACGCTGATGAGCGGCAGCAGCGCGTCAGCGTGGGCGTAGAAGTCGGTGCGGAGGTCCTCGATGTGACCGGCACCGGCGTCGAGCTGGGAGTGGATCCTTGCCGCGCGAACGAACAGGTCGTCGGCGCGCCACAGGTGCTCGGGCAGGGAGTCGCGTCGCGCGGCGATGAACGCATCCAGGGCCGCCAAGTCGGCAGGCTCGGCGCCGAGGGTGAAGTCGAAGAAGTCGTCGGTGACGGTCTCGACACCGGGCCAGCCGCGGCGCAGCACCCAGCCCGCCAGGCGGAACGCGTACTTCGTCTCGTCCTGCACGAACTGGGTGCGCACCAAGCGCGCGATCGAGGGACGGCCGGTGAGGGTCAAGGTGCCCGCGTATGCCGCGGCACCGACCCCGTGGCGGAACGTCGGCGAGTGCGACCGGTTGAGAAAGTTGAGGAGGGCGTAGGACTTGTTCAGCATCGAGCACCTATCGAGACGATGAGCGGGCCACCGGAGCACGAAGGAAGACGGCTGCTGCCCCGGTCGGGCGGTGTCGCACAGGTCCCCAGTATCCCAAACCCGCGCAGGCTGCTCGAATCCCTTCTCACCCCACCGAGCACACGTCGGCGAGGTCGCCGGTGCTGGCGTCCGGGTCCGCCCCGGGTCGGGCCATCACGGCCTGCGGGGAGGGCACGGCCTTCTTCTGCGGTGCGGCTGACGCTCCCGAGGACGCAGCGGCATCCGGTGCCTTGTCCGCGTCCTGCGCCTCCGACACGGCAATGGCCCTGTCGACCGCTCGCCGGACGACGCGCGGGTCGTAGTCCCACGGCTTGATCAGTGGTGGGACGAAGTTGACCGAGGAGATCTTCTCCTTCTTGGTCCTGACCGCGACGTCGGCCAGGCTGGCGAGGGCACCCTGGGGGATGTCGGTCCGGAACACGCCCTTGGTCGCCTCGGCGATCGCACCGAAGTTGAGCGCGATCGTCTTGGGATCCATCTGGCGCACCATCGCGGTGACGACGCACCGCTGGCGAGCCATCCGCTCGTAGTTCGTGGAGTTGGCCCGGCTCCGGGCATACCACAGGGCGTGGTAACCGTCGAGGTGCTGGTTGCCCACGTCGATCCACCCCTTCTCCCGCCCGCTGGCCACCTCGGCCTGGGACCCCATCGGCGTGCGTCGCTGCACCGCGACGTCGAGGCCACCGATGGCGTCCACGAGGCTGCGGAAACCCTTCAGGTCGAGCAGGACGTGGTACTGGATGTGGAGCCCGGACAGCGACTCCACCGCCTCGGTCGTCGCGAGGAGTCCGGGGTCGATCGTCCCGGGCGGGAACTCCTGCGCGTGGTCCTTGCCCCAGGTGTAGAGACCGTTGAGCAGGCACTCGTCGCCACAGGTCCACCCGTGCGGCATCAGCCCAGCCATCACCGACCCAGGCTGGAAGGTGATGTTCTCGGTCTCCCGTGAGAAGCCGAAGAGCACCGCGCGACCGGTCTCGGCGTCGACGCTGACGAGCTGAAGGCTGTCCGGCCGCAGGCCGTCGCGTCCGGCCCCGCTGTCACCCCCGAGGAGCAGGATGTTGTAGCGCCCGTCGACGGCCGCCGCGGCGGCGCCCGTGCCGAGGACCGACGCGATCGCCGAGCGAGCCGCGGCGACGTTGACCCCGGCATACGCCACGCCCCCGGGGAGGACGAGCACCAGGGCGAGGAGCGCAACCAACAGGGCCCGACGGTCACGCTGGGGGAGCTGGTCGGGTCGGCCGAGACGCCAGGCATCGACGAGCAGGATCGCCCACAGCGCGGCCACCCCGAACAGGACGTACTGGAGGAGGGAGAGCGTCCACCGGTTCGTGAGCACCGTGAGCGCGGTTCCGCGGCTCACGAGGACGAGCAGGCCCAGGAGGAGACCCGCGGCGAGCACGCCCAGCCAGACCCTCAGGGCGACACGTCCCAACCGCCGGTTGCCCGCAGCGAACTGGGCGGTCCCCGGCACCAGGACGGTCATGACAAGGAGCGACACGGACCGGCGGCGAGCACGGCCGTGGTCCTCCGGAGCGCGGGTGTCGACCCGGATCGACCCGGCAGGTGCCGCGCGGTCCAGGGTTGCGGCGCCGCGCTGTGATCCCATGACTCACGAGTATCGGCGCCCGAGCCGAGGTGGTGGCAGAGGCGCG
>JBDSVV010000039.1:0-7746 GCA_039927035.1 Ornithinibacter sp.
CGCATCGAGCCAGGATCGGACCTGACCATGACAGGTGTCAGGGTCGGTGTCTCCACAGCGTCGTCTGGTCCAAAGAGCACCCGTGCAGGGGCGGCGCGCGACGGACCACGGAAGGACGATGGATGACCGGGTCACCATGGCGGACCACCAATGGCGTCACGGCAGACGCCATGGCAGCACCTGGTGGGGCGGCCGCGCTCGCCGCGTTAGACCTGGTTCAGCGCAAGCACGCCATCCTGCGCACCTACCCCGGTCATTGCCCAGGGCGCTCGGCGCCCAGGCGCCCGACCGGACACGCCAGGTCATCGCGTTCGGCGGCGACGGCTGCCTGACCATGCTGCTGGGTGACCTGATGACCGCGGTCGACGACGGCCTGAAGTCAAGCTCATCGTCTTCGACAACGGCCGACTCGCCATGGCGAAGCTGGAGATGGAACAGGTGGGCCTCCCGGGTTCGGCACCCGACTCCAGAACCCGGACCTGGCCGCGGTCGCCCGCTCGATGGGGTTCCGCGGGGTGCGCGTCGAGGACCCGGCCGATGCCGACGCGTCCGTCGCGGGTGTGCTCGCCCATGACGGCCCCGCCCTCCTCGATGCGGCCACCCACCCCCACGAGATCGCGCTCTCGCCCAGGCCGACCATGGCCCAGGAGTGGGGCTTCGGTATCGCGAAGATCAAGGAGACCCTCGTCTCGCGTGAGTGAGGGGTGCGTGGCCGAACGCAGGCCGGATGCGACCCGCGCTACTTCAGGAACTTGCTCGTGCGCCGGTCGGCCAGCGGCTTGCCCCCGGTCTGGCAGGTGGCGCAGTACTGCAGCGAGGAGTCCGCGAACGACACCTCGCGCACGGTGTCGCCGCACTCGGGGCACACCTCACCGGTGCGTCCGTGGACACGCATCCCTGCTCGCTTGGCGTCCTTGAGCTCCTTGGCCGGCTTGCCCGAGGCGGCCAGGACCGCAGCCGACAGCGTGCCCCGCAGCGCGGCATACAGCCGTTCGACGTCCTCCTCCTTCAGACTGGCCGAGATGGCGAAGGGCGACAGCTTGGCCACGTGCAGGATCTCGTCGGAGTAGGCGTTTCCCACCCCTGCGAGGATCGACTGGTCCCGCAGCAGGCCCTTGACCTGCATCCGGTGGCCACCGACGATGGCGGCGAAATCGCCCTGCGAAAACGATTTCGCCATGGGGTCCGGCCCGAGCGCCGCAATGCCGGGCACGTCCGAGGGGCGACCGACGACGTATGCCGCGAGGCTCTTCTTCGTGCCGGCCTCGGTGAGGTCGAACCCGGAACCGTCGTCGAGGCGGACCCGCAGCGCGATCGGCGACTTCCCCGGTCGCAGGACGGTGACCGGGATCGCCTCGGACCACCTGAGCCAGCCGGCTCGGGCCAGATGGAAAACCAGATGCGTTCCGCCGCAATCGAGGTCGAGGAACTTCCCGTGCCTGCTCACCCCGTCGACCGGGGCTCCGACGAGTGCTTGCGGGGGCGGGGTGAAGGTCTTCAGCACCGAGATCGACCCGAGCTCGACCCCGGTGACGGCCAGTCCAGCGGTGCGCTCGCCGAGGAAGTCGACGAGGGCCTGGACCTCCGGCAGCTCGGGCATGCGCCGACGCTACCGTTCGTCCGGGTCGGGTAGGAGGTATGCCGGCGGGTCGTCGGTCGAGGCGATGGCCGCGGAGGAGCGGGCCGCGAGGCTGCTGTGGCGGGGCTCCCCGGTCCACAGCTGACGCACCCCACGCGCGAGGCCGTAACCGTCGGGCGCTCGCACGACCGGCACCTCGAGGCGGGTGCCCCCATCGGACGTGAGGTCGTCGGTCGCGACCGGGACGCCGTGCGAGAGCACCTGCTCCCCGGCGGACAGCTCACGGATCGCGATGCCGCGCACCCGGTCGGGGCGCTTGGCCGCGAAGTCGGAGTAGAGCGTGGGGTCGTGCTGTCCGTCGTCGCCGACGAGCAGCCACCGGATGTGCGGCAGCTCGCGCGCCAGCCGGTGCAACGAGGCCTGCTTGTGCTCCTGGCCCGAGCGGAACCACCCCGTGTTCGTGGGGCCCCAGTCGGTGAGGAGCATGGGACCCTCCGGATAGCCGCTGCGCCGTAGGAAGCGGGTGAGCAGCGGCTGGGTGTTCCACGCCCCGGTGGAGAGGTAGACGATGGGTGCACCGGGCTGGGACGCCAGCAGTTCTCGATAGAGGGTGGCCATCCCCGAGACGGGTCGGCGGGTGCCCTCAGCCCGGATGAAGGTGTTCCAGCCGGCAATGAGCGGACGCGGCAGCGACGTGGAGAGCACCGTGTCGTCGATGTCGGAGATGATGCCGTGCGTCTGGGTCGTGCCCACGACCAGCACCGGCACGTCGATCGGCTCGGCATCGGGTGAGCTGAGGTAGATCTGGTGCCAGCCGGGACGCAAGCCGTGGCCGCGCACGGTGAGGTCGATGTAGCCACCTCGGTCGGTGCGGGTCGGGACCAACCGTCCGTTGACGCGCACCGTGACCGGCTCGTCCATGGCCGGCGCGCCGAGGAACGCTCGCCATCCGCGGGTCTCGAGCTCCACGGCACGCAACCGGCCGGCATACGTCGTATCCTCGGGCTCGTCGTCGCCGCCGGCCCGGCTGACCAGCACCCGAGCGAGCACGCGCAACTGGGCCACGCTGCCGTACCCCGTGAACGGGACGATGCGGGTGCGCCACCCGCGCTCACGCAGGGACCCGGCGATCCACCCGTGGTAGGTGTCCTCGACGAGTGCAGCGGCGTGCGGTCGCGGCATACGGCGATGCTAGAGCAGTGTCATGACGGCGACGGCGTGGCGTCGCGCAGCACGCCCGCGACGACCTGGGTGGCGAGGTCGCGCACCTTGACGTTGCGGTCCTGCGAGGTCTTGCGCAAGAACTCGAAGGCGTCGTACTCCGGAACCCCACGCATCGCCATGAGAACGCCCTTCGCCTGCTCGATCACGGCTCTGCTGGCCATCGCCTGCTCGAGCTGGCCGGCGAGGCGCTGCGCCCCGTCGAGGGCCGTCACGGCCACCACGGCATCAGCACACCGCGCTGCCGCCACGCGGACCAGGGCCGCGTCGAAGCCGTCGAACGCCGACGGCGCCCAGCCGTAGAGGTTCACCGCGCCGACGCACTGGTCGCCACTGAGGAGCGGGACGGCCAACAGGGCGCGCATCCCGTCCTCGCGACACTCCTGGGCGAAGCGCGGCCAGCGGCCATCGTCGAGGGCAAGGTCATCCACGCGGAACTCGCGCTGCTGCCTCGCAGCGTCAAGGCACGGACCCTCATCGAGGGCGTACTGGACCGCGTCGATCTCCAGGGTCCTCACGGTGGTGTAGGCCGCGGTGTGCGGGCGGTCCTGGGAGAGGATCGTCACCCCCACCTCGTCGCAGCCGTCGACGTGCCGGCGCACCGAGTGCACCACGCGCTCGAGATAGTCCGAGAGCTCAGCCATCGACTCCAGGACACCACCGATGTCGCTGGTGAGGGCTTCCACGGCATCGGCGGAGTGCTCCTCCTCGCGGGGGGCGGCGAGTGTGTCCGTCACGGGTCCTCCTTCATGGCCAGGAACCTTCATGGCGCCGGACCCCCAGTCTGACTGATCGAGCCCGCTCTGGGTGCGCCTGCGACGATGAGGGTATGCCGTCCAGCCATCGAAAGCAGTCCGCGGACGCACCCGCGGGCTACTTCGCGTGGGAGGCGGCCGGCCTGAACTGGCTGCGGGAGGCCCGTGGCGCAGCCGTCGTGACCGTGCTCGACGAGGCGCCCAGGCACCTCGACCTCACGCACCTCGTGTCGGTCGCCGCAACGCCCGCGGACGCAGAGCTGTTCGGCCGAGGACTCGCGACGACGCACGCCGCCGGCGCACCGGCATACGGCAGCGGCCCTCCAGGGTGGGAAGGCGACGGATACCTCGGACCGCTGAGCGAGCCGCTCCCCCTGACCCTGGGCACGTGGAACGACTGGGGTGCCTTCTTCGCGCAGGCTCGGATCCGACCGCTCGTGCGGTTGGCTCGTGACCGCGGCGCCCTCAGCGGATCCGAAGCCCTGGTGCTCGACGGGCTCGCTGAAAGGGTCGCCCGCGGAGCGCACGACACCGGCGAGGCGCCGGCGCGGTTGCACGGCGACCTCTGGTCAGGCAACGTCATCTGGACCGAGCACGGCGCGGTCCTCATCGACCCGGCGGCACACGGCGGCCACCGGGAGTCCGACCTGGCCATGTTGGCATTGTTTGGCCTGCCCCACCTGGGTCGAGTCCTCGCGGCCTACGACGAGGCGTCACCGCTGGCCGACGGGTGGCGCGAGCGGGTGCTGCTGCACCAGGTGCACCCGCTTCTCGTGCACGCGGTGCTGTTCGGGGGGTCCTATGCGGGCCGCTGCGTCCACGTCGCGACGCACTACGCCTGATCGGCGCGCGCCGGCTCGGGGCCGTCGAAGGGGTGCCGAGCCTTGGCGGCACGCCCGTCGCGCGGGGTGAAGCGTCCACCCCCGAGACCTCCGGTGCGATCCGTCTGCGCCCCGTGGGCGGGGCTTGACCTCATCGTGGCACTCGACCGGGCAGACTGGCGCGGTGTTCGTCATCGACGCCTTCGGGGCACCGTGGCACCTCGACCTCTCTGGTCTCGAGGAGCACCTCGCCGACTCCCTGCGGCTCCTGTGGTCCCGAGCCGCAGTCGACACCTCGACGGCGGAGGTCGGTGACACGACCGACGTGCGACCCTTCGTCGTCGCCCGCGCGGCCGACGGGTCGGTGACCGTGGGTGACGGCATCCACCTCGGGTCCGACGACCACCTGCCGTATGCCGTCTCGCGGGGTCTGACGCTGGCGTCACTGAAACGTCGGGTGGGTGACTGCGTGCTGCTCCATGCCGCGGGGGCGGCGCTTCCGGACGGCTCGACGGTGGCGCTGGTCGGCCCCTCAGGGACGGGCAAGACCACGGCGAGCAGGGCACTGTGCCAGACCCTGGGTTACGTCTCGGACGAGACGGTGGCCGTGGAGGAGTCCGGTCGGGTGCGCGCGTGGACCAAACCTCTCTCGGTCGTGATCGACCCCACGTCGCGGTGGGAGAAGCTCGAGCACTCACCCGACGAGCTCGGCCTGGTCCGTGCTCCAGAGCTGCTGCACCTCGTCGCCGTGATCGTGCTCGACCGGGACCCCGACCTCGAGGGCGGGCCCGTGCTCGAGCAGATCGGGCTGGTCGATGCCATCAACGACGTTCTGCCACAGACCTCCTCCCTCCTTCAGCTCGAGTCGCCGCTGAGCCGGCTCTCGTCGTTGCTCACGACCGGGAACGGGCCGTGGCGGCTCACCTATCGCGAGGTCACGGAGTGCATCGACCTCGTCACCGCGGTCGCGCGTGGCACCGCTCTTCCCCATTCGCCACCGGTGACGTGGGAGGTCGCCGGGGACGAGACCGTCCACGAGGACACCGGCGACACCGCACGCCCGAGGGATGAACGCGCGGACCTCGTCGGCGAGCACACCGTGCTGCGTCGTGCCCCGCACCGCGAGGCGGTGACCTCCGAGGGTCAGGCCATCGTGCTGCGAGAGCAGGCGACGACGCTGCTCCCCGGCATCGCGGCCGCGATCTGGACGGCCCTGGACTCCCCTCGACCGGTCACCGAGCTCACGGTGATGGTCCAGGCCGACGTCGGGGAACACCCCCAGGCTGCGGCCCTCGTGCTCGGTGCGATCAAGGACCTCGTGCGGGCCGGGGTCCTGGTGCCGATCGTCGAGACGCTGGCCCGGGGTGGCTCGGACCGCCAGTGATGGCATCATCGAGAGCCTGTCGGTCGCACCGACGTGCGCCCAGTTCTCGACATAGGCTCTTCCCATGAGCGACATGATCCAGGTCCGCACCGCCGACGGCGAGATGCCGGCCCACCTCTGGCTGCCGGAGTCGGGAACCGGCCCGGGAGTGCTTCTGCTCCAGGAGATCTTCGGGGTCAGCGACTACATCCAGCGGCGCGCCGAGGATCTCGCTGCGCTCGGTTACGTCGTGCTGGCGCCGGAGGTCTTCTGGCGGCTCGGGGTGTCGGCGGTGGCCAACGGACCGGACATGCTTCCGGAGGCGATGGGCCTGCTGGGCCGGCTCGACTGGGATGCGGCAGTATCGGACTCGGGAGCCGCTCTCGACGTGCTCCGCGAGCGTGCCGAGGTGACTGGCGGCGTCGGCGTGATCGGGTTCTGCTTCGGCGGCGGTCTGGGGTATGCCGTGGTCGCGGGCTCCCCCACTGATGTCCTGGTCTCCTTCTACGGGTCGGCACTCCCGGACCTTGTCAATGCCATCCCGTCGGTGGCGACGCCGTCGCTGCACCACTTCGGGGAGGCCGACGCCTACATCCCGCTGGACACGGTGGAGCGGATCCGCGGCTCAGTCAGCGCGGGCGGCCAGGTCGAGTTCCACACCTACCCCGGCGCCAGCCACGCCTTCGACAACGACGACTTCGTCGGGCACCACCCCGAGGCGAGCGCTCTCGCGTGGCAGCGCACCGAGCACTGGCTCGGGGTGAACCTGCCGACGGCCTGAGGGCTGCATCGCCCCCGCGCATCAGCTGGCGCGGTCGAGGGATGCGAGGTGTTCGAGCTCTTCGATGAGTTGGGAGGTCCAGATCTGGTCGTGGAGGTCGGCGTCGACGCAGGATGCCGTGGCGTGGTGTTCGTCGAGCTGGTACTCGGCCCAGTCCCGTTCCAGGGCCGCCGCCTCGGGGTGTTCGTCGCTGATTCTTCCGGTGACGATCTTCAGGAGCTCGGTGAAGCGGGTACGGGTCAGGGCTGGTGGGTCGTTCGCGGATCGCTCCGCCTGCAGGTCGGCTAGATGCTGGTCGTAGGAGCCGGGGACCAGGTCCCACACCACGTACCGCCCCAGGTCGTCGGGTTTGGTCCGCACGCTCGCGAAGAGTCGCCGCTGGTGGACCAGGGTGTGATGGCGTTGGCACAAAAGCGCAGCGTTGTGAATGTCGGAGGGTCCGCCGTCGGCCCAGTGCCGCACGTGGTGGGCCTTGGTCCACGCCGCGGGTGCGGTGCACCCGGGGTAGGTGCACCCCCGGTCCCGCCTCCACAGCCGGCGGCGTTGGGCGCGGGTGAACAACCGCACCACCATCCCCTGGTCCAGGTCCTCCCCCGCAGTACCGAGGACGTAGGGGATCAGGTCCGCCTCGCACGAGATCCGGCGCAACACTTCCGGGGACAGGATCGTCCCGGTCGCCGTGGACCCGAGCACCTCACCACTGCCCGTCATCGTTTGGAGGTCCGAGAGCGCGACGCTCACGTGTAGCGCCGCGCTGGAGGCCCCCGCGCCGTCAGAGCCCTTCCCGGCCGCGTCCCACGCCGAGGAACGGGTGCACACCGCCGTCAACGCCTCCACCCGGCGCTGACCAGCCGGGCGAAGATCTGACTCCCCCGTCACATCGTTCGGTGCCGGTGCGGACAACGGCCCGATCGCCGCCTCCAAGGTGGTCGCCTGCTCCGGGGTCATCCACAACTGGTACCCCGTGAGGTCCCCCGACTCCACCACCGGCGAGGACAACCTCGCCGCCCCCGCGAGCTTGCCCTGCAGGTCATCCAACACCCCCTGCTGCCCGTGCTCGGCCAACAAACGCGGTCGCAGGCGGCGCATCACCGGGCCACCCCACTGCACCCCGAGCTCGAGCAGTGCCCGGGTCACCGTCGGCACCGCCCCCGGGACCAGCAGCGGCACCGTGCGTTCCAGCTCGGCCAACGTCGCGCACGCCAACCCGGGTGACACCGACCCGT